>JAEXTR010000167.1 GCA_023406915.1 Bacteroidota bacterium | reverse complement strand
GGTGATGATACGGAGCTCGAGCAGGTACCCGAGTTTGCCTGAGTTGGGATCATCAATCGGGTTTACCAATACTTCGAGCCAATACTCTCTGGACGTTTCAACCCTCACTTCAGTCGGCTTCAAATTTTTGAAGTCAAGTACAGAGTAGATTTCTGGAATCAGTTCACTTGCTCTGCCACCAATAGCGCGGGGAGTAAGGAGACCCATTTTCTGTACAGATCGGTTGATATCCAGAATTGTCCCATTTGTATCAAGCACAATAATGCCATCAATCATTTTTTCGAAGACCAGGCTTCGTGCTATCGGGAGGAAGTCAAACAAATGCATCTTCCCTAAACCAATTCCGATAGAGAGAGCTGCTAATGCAAGACCAAGTGGTGAGATATCGAAACCGGAGAAGGGATTCAGGCCTGTAACATAAAGAAATGATGTAAGTAACGGAAATGAGGCACCAATAGTCATTGCATACACCTGTTTTCGGTACTTCTCGGAGAAAGGCGTGATAAAGAAAACAAGTATCAGCGACCCAAGCAGGGTAACACCCATAAGGTAAAAAATACCTATAAAGAACCACACACCATGCTGGTACACCAGAATGTTCTGTGTTTCCATGAAATGAAACCCGGTCCAGATCAGTGCATGCCTTTCATTCGTAATGACGAGGCCGAGAGTCATAAACGGCAATCCCCAGATCAGGGGAATCCAGGACTTGAGTCTGCCTTTCAGAAAACCGGTAAACTGCAGAACAAAGTAAAGATAAAACACCGGGGCAGAAATAACACCTACATAGGAGAACTTGGTCATCAGGATTTTTAATTGCTGGGTGGGTGCTGCTACTTCCAGGGCGCTGAAGAGTGCCCAAATACTCATACTGCATAACATCATTACGAAGGGGAGTTTACCATAAAAGTATGGTTTCGACGCAATATACCCGAACACGGCAATGGTGAGTGCCGTGGTGAGGATCAGGGTATAGAATATGGTGGTAAACTGCCATTCCATTGTTTAAGGTACGTTATTCCTTTTTTGTTTGGATTGTGCCGTAAATATATAAAAAACAAAACTTTGCTCATTATCGGAATCTTTGCGGAAAAGTTGAATTCATCCATGCTCAAGGACCTTGAGGCGATCATCAGGGAATGGAGTGTACCCACGAAATTCACCTCTGATCATGCGCGTTTTTTTATATATTTGTGGAGCAGAAACGAGATTTTTAATGCGAATTTTTGAAATTCAAAATTATTGATTCTAACGCTTTATATTTTTATATTTTAAGCTTGTATTTTTCAAGTTTCAGATGAAAATCAAAATATCCAGTTTAAAGGATGGAATCCACGAGATGGATTTCACCGGCAGCACAGAAGAAATCGGATTGCAGGATACCTATCAGGGCAATTACGCACTTCATGTGGTAATAGATAAGAGTCCGCATCAAATGGTTCTGACGGCTGATCTGAATGCTGAGGCTGCTTTGACCTGTGATCGCTGTTGCGAGCCATACCGGTTTCACCCAAAGGTAGAATTTGAGATGGTATATCTGCAGAATTACGAGGATGTGAATTCTGAGTCTGAGGATATACAATATCTGTCACCTGAAGCTGACAAAATTGATATTTCGCAGGAACTGATTGATTATGCACTGTTAGCGATCCCTCTCAAGAAACTGTGTTCTGAAGAGTGCAAGGGACTTTGTCCTCGGTGTGGTACGAACCTGAATACCGGGACCTGTGCATGCAGTTCCGAACATGACGACGACCCAAGATGGTCAGCGTTGCAGCAATTAAAAAACAAAGTATCTGATAACCCATAACAATAAGACAGGACTACTATGCCAAATCCAAAGCGTAAGATGTCAAAGACACGAAGAGATAAGAGAAGAACACACTATAAGGCTACAGCCCCTTCAGTGGCAGCATGCCCAAAATGCGGAGAAGCTAAATTGACCCATCACGCCTGTCCGGCTTGCGGATACTATGCAGGCAGATCAATGTTTGTTCCTAAAGCTTAACTGACACCCCGATGGACAATCAAAAATCGTCCAACCGGAAATGCCGAATAATTGTAGATGCTATGGGGGGAGATCATGCTCCCCTCAATGCTGTTTTGGGTGCTGTCGAAGCACAGCATGCCAACAGGGATATTGAAGTTATCCTGGTTGGCAAAACCGAAGAGATAGAGCGCATTATTCGGGACCGCCAACTCACCTTCGACTCCAAACAGATACGAGATGCCGATGAGGTAATCACTATGAACGACTCCCCTGTGGAGGCAATCCGTTCAAAGCAGGCTTCCTCAATGGTCATTGGTCTGAAAGAGGTAAAGGAGGGGAGAGGCGATGCTTTCGTAAGTGCTGGTAATACCGGGGCAGTTATGACCGGTTCTCTCTTTATTCTTGGCAGGATAAAAGGGGTTGGCAGACCAACCATAGGTACCCTTATGCCCAATCAGGGCACGATCACCACTATTTTTGATGTCGGAGCCAGTGTGGATTCAAAACCAAAGCATCTCCTGGAGTATGGCATCATGGGTACTATTTTTGTCAGAGAGATTTATAAAATACCTCAACCAACAGTAGGATTGCTGAGTGTTGGGGAAGAACCATCAAAAGGAAATCAGGTGGGATTGGATGCTTATAAGCTTCTTGAGGCATCAGGTTTAAATTTTGTTGGTAATGTAGAGGGGCGGGATATTCTTAAAGGACGGGTTCACATTGTAGTATGTGATGGTTTCGTTGGGAATATCGTATTAAAGTTTGGTGAAAGTGTACCCGGACTCTTGAAGCATCTGCTGCGTGAATATGCAGGCAAAAGCCTTTGGAATAAAATCCGGGTTGGATTAATGAAAGGGACTCTGGTTAAGGTCCTCAAGTCACTGGACTACCAGGAATATGGCGGTGTTCCGCTGCTTGGTGTGAATGGAATCAGCATTATTGGTCATGGTTCCAGTTCTGCAAAAGCATTCAAGAACATGATCATCCGTGCAAAAGAGATGCATGATGCTCAACTTATCCAGAAAATGGAAGCCGCAATCGAACAATACTCTTCAAAATCAGAATGAGGTCTTCGTGGTAAACAGAACCCCCAGAAAACGCGCATACATCTCAGCAGTTGGTATGTATGTACCTGAAAAAGTATTAGATAACGCTTACTTCGAAAAAATATTAGATACCAATGATGAGTGGATTATGTCCCGCACGGGTATCAAGGAGCGGAGATTCCTTGAAGACGGTCCGGCAAGTGTGCTCGGTACGGAAGCAGTCAAGGATATGATGGAAAAACATAATATCGATCCACTCACCATAGATTGTATTATCTGCTGCACAGTAACACCTGATATGCTATTCCCTTCAACAGCTTCCATTATTCAGCATAACGTTGGCGCAAAAAATGCATGGGGCTTTGATATGGAAGCTGCCTGTTCAGGTTTTGTGTTCGGACTCGCAACAGGGACTTCCTTTATTGAGAGCGGACTGGCAAAGCGTGTTGTTGTGGTTGGTGCAGAAAAAATGACTTCGATCAGTGACTACACAAACCGAAATACCTGTATTCTGTTTGGTGATGCTGGTTCCTGTGTACTCCTGGAGCCCAGCCCGGATGATGAAGTAGGTGTTGTGGACACTATCTTGAATTTAGATGGTTCGGGCAAAGATGCACTGTACATGCTTGGTGGAGGTTCATTGAACCCACCATCCCATGAAACTGTAGATAATGGTATGCATTTTATTTATCAGGATGGTAAAGCAGTTTTCAAGGTCGCGGTTGTCGGTATGGCTGATGTTTCTTATGAAATGATGCAACGCCATAACCTCACTCCTGACGATATTGCTTTCCTTGTGCCTCACCAGGCAAACCTGCGTATCATTGATGCAACTGCAAAGCGTATGGGGCTCCCCACTGAAAAAGTAATGATTAATATCCATAAATACGGAAACACCACTTCTGCCACCATTCCGCTCTGCCTTACTGAGTATTACCGTGAAGGTAAATTGAAGAAAGGTGATAATATCATTCTTGCAGCATTCGGTGCAGGTTACTCATGGGGTTCCACATTAATCAAGTGGGGCATCTGAGATGGGTAAAGTTGCATTTCTGTTCCCTGGTCAGGGGTCGCAGTACGTTGGTATGGCTGCTGATCTGTTTGAAAAGTCAGTTGAAGCAAAAGAAATGATCAGGACTGCTGATGAAGCATTAGGCGTCAACTTATCGCATATCATGTTTCTTGGACCCGAGGAGCAATTAAAGCAGACTGAGTACACACAACCGGCGATTTTCCTTCATAGTGTCGTTCTTGCATCACTTATCAGGACTCTGAGACCTGAGGCCGCTGCCGGACATTCACTTGGTGAATACTCAGCATTGGTTGCGGCAGGAGCATTACAGTTTTACGATGCGGTTAAACTTGTTCGCTTTCGCGGTCAGTCAATGCAGCAGGCAGGTCTGGATAATCCTGGCACCATGG
>JAEXTR010000113.1 GCA_023406915.1 Bacteroidota bacterium | reverse complement strand
GCACAAGGGTATGACAATCGAAGAAGCCCATACTACAATGAAACGCGATATCTTCTTCGGTGCAATGATGCTTCGTGAGGGAATGGCACACGCCAGTGTATCAGGCTCATTTGCTTCAACTGGTGATGTCATGCGTGCCGGAATCCTGTGCATCGGTACAAAAGAAGGTGTATCGATTGTCTCCAGTTCATTCCTCATGGCATTCCCGGAAAAGACCTACACGTTTGCTGACTGCGCAGTTATTCCTGATCCTGATGCAAACCAGCTCGCAGATATTGCGGCAGTATCAGCTGATACACACCAGAGACTTACCGGCGAAGTACCTGTTGTTGCCCTTTTGTCATTTTCTACGAAAGGCAGTGCAGAACACAAGAATATCGATAAGGTAAGGGAAGCTCTTAGAATTGTAAAAGAAAAACACCCCGAACTGCTTGTTGATGGTGAATTGCAATTTGATGCAGCAGTTGTTGAAAGCATTGGACAAAAGAAAGCACCAGGCAGCCAGGTGGCAGGTAAAGCAAATGTGCTCATTTTCCCTGACCTGCAATCAGGCAATATCGGTTATAAAATTGCACAGCGCTGGGGTAAGGCGGAAGCTATTGGTCCTGTCAGTCAGGGTCTCAGACTCCCCTTCTTTGACCTGAGCAGAGGTTGCAGCGTTGATGATATTATCACTACATCTGCAATCGCATTACTGATGGCATAAGTAGCCTTGATTTGAACTAAGCCGGGCTACTTTAGTCCGGCTTTTTTTATGATATCAAACACCCTTCCTGTATAACGCCCAACCGCATATTCAGAGAATGCCAGGATAAAAAATGGATACACTGAAATAAATGTTTTCCATCGCATCTCCATCGACTCTGCTAAATCAATCCCTGGTTTGGATGAAAACACAAAAACAAGAAGTAGAATAATCCCAATTACAAAACTGATTTCCTCACTGGTTGCAGCCAGATACCCGCCAATCACCATCACTGCCGTAAGCAGGATCAATCCCTCTGCTGAAAGCGCCTGAAATCCCATTACCCGAAAACTAAGCGGGTCAATTCCTGGTACTATAAACATATCAGCAACCAGCCATACCCCTGCCACCAGTGCCAGCATCATTCCGAATGTTGTAAACTGAGACTTGAATCGGTAAAAAAGCATCGCCACAACCGCGAAAAACCAAAGAGGTTTAAAAACCAGAACTCCGCCAGCAATTACCACTGCAAGTAGTACCGTTGTATGAGGTTGTTTCTGCTCAGTGAATTTTTGTCCTGATAAAAGAAAGAGCACGATGAGAAGCAAAAAAGTAAACAGTGTCTGTCCGGTGCCAATGGTCAGATCGATATACATTGCCGGAGAATATAATAAAAGAAATATCCTGACCGTCAGTTCCCTGAGAGTATATGAGGACTGAGTAATTAATGCCCCGATGAGCAAATACACAGCTACAGAAGCAATCCCGGCACCCCCAACAGATTTTACAACCCCAAGAACATACAGAACAAAACCTGCGACTACCAGGAATGCTGAAAGAAAGTTCTTAATCTTTCCATTGAAATCTGAATCTGTTGGGAGACTCCTGTATATCAGGTATGTGAATGGGAGTATGAGTGCCTGGGCAATATAAGCCAACCCGTCATCAAATCGTGCTTTTACTGCATCAGCCTCGATTAATAGCAGATTCATCACCAGCAACAGGACTGTGACCAGTATGTTCAGCGGCTGAATTTGAACTCGTTGTAATTTGACTTCGTTATACATAAAAAACAAATGGAGTTATAATGCCTTCGCGTTTAAAGTTTTATCTGCCTGCAGCTGTGATTCTGCTGGCACTTTCTTTTCAATTTCTTTCTGCACAAAATAACGAATCCGGTATCAATGAGAAAGGATTTAGCACAATGGACGGCTCACCTTCTATCCATACCCTCACGGTAAAGGATATCAACGGCAATGAAGTGAAACTTTCAGACTATAAGGGGAAAGTACTTCTGATCGTTAATGTTGCCAGCGCATGCGGCTATACAAAACAATACACAGGTCTTGAAAAGCTGTACCGGGACTATAAAGATCAGGGATTGGTTGTAATGGGCTTCCCTTGTAATGATTTTGGCGGGCAGGAACCAGGAAGTAATGAAGAGATTAAAGAGTTCTGTTCTACGAAATTTGATGTCTCTTTTCCGCTTTTTGACAAAATCTCAGTCCTCGGTGACAACAAATCACCTCTTTATAAGATTCTGACCGATAATGATGTCACCGGGAAAGGTGATATCAGCTGGAATTTTGAAAAATTTCTGATTGGTAAGGATGGTGAAGTAGTTGGAAGGTATAAGAGTAAGGTTACTCCTGAGAGTGAAGAACTTGTAAAGGCTATACAGACTGCATTAGCAAAATAATTATTGAAGCTGCCATGCACCAGCATGGCAGCTCCTCTTTTTCTTATTTCTCTTTCTTTTCGGGTTTCCGGTCATACAGCTGCACAAAAGCACTCAAAGTGTGGACATGCTCTTCGGTCAACTGATCCCACGTGAACCTCCAGGTCCAGTTACCACCCAGCTTTCCGGGGAAATTCATTCTCGCTTCTGAACCCAGCCTGAGAATATCCTGCATTGGCACAACCACTGTATTAGCTACTGATGCGTATGCGGTTCTTATCAACTCACCTGTAACATCCTCACCATAATAGTTGAGATACTTCTGGGTAAACTCATAGATATCATTACCCGGATTATTCTTTTCCTTTTCAAAATATCCTCTGGTCGTATCATTATCATGGGAACCTGTATATACAGCACAGTTCTGTATGAAATTATGAGGGAGGAACTTCTTCTCCATTCCGGTACCGAATGCAAACTGTAGTATCTTCATTCCAGGCAGATTGAACTGTTCTCGTAAAGCGACAACCTCATCAGTAATGATCCCAAGATCCTCGGCAATTATATCAATTGGCCCCAAATGATTCATTACCGCCGAAAGCACCTCAGCACCCGGAGCTTTGACCCATTTGCCAGTCTCAGCAGTGGGTGCATCACCCGGGATTTCCCAGAATGCCTCCATTCCTCGGAAATGGTCTATCCTGATAATATCCACCAACTCATGGAGCGCTGCAAATCGATTCCTCCACCATTGGTAGTTATCACGCTTCATCACATCATACCGATAGAGCGGGTTGCCCCACAATTGCCCGGTCGGGCTGAAGTAATCTGGTGGTACACCCGCCACTGTAAGTAGCCTGCCCTTCTCATTTACGGTAAACAATTCTTTGTTCGCCCACAGGTCAGCACTATCATACGCAATAAACAATGGCATATCGCCCAGAACTCTGATACCCTTACTATTAGCATATCGCTTGATCTGTGACCATTGCTTGTAAAAGATATACTGTACAAACTGCACATAGAGAATTCCATCCCGTAGCTTCTCAGTCCACTGATGAACCGCATCTCCCTGCCTGAGAGAAATACCTTTATCCCAGTCAATCCAGGCAACCCCGCCGTGATACTCCTTTACAGCAGTAAATAGTGCGTAGTCATTTAGCCATAAGGCATGCTGCTCAATAAAACTGAGAAATGCTGCGTCCTGATGCCTGTTAGCACTGATAAACCTCTTGAATGCTGCCTTCAATAAACCGGTTTTATAGGGTATTGCGGCACCAAAGTCAACTGATGTATGATCAAACTCTGGCACATGGGTAAGTTCCTCATCTGTCAGCAAACCATCTTCAGCCAATAAATCAGGACTGATAAGTAGTGGATTCCCTGCAAATGCAGAAAAACATTGATACGGAGAATCTCCATATCCGGTAGGGCCCAAAGGGAAAACCTGCCAGATTGTCTGTCCGGCAGAATAAATGTAATCGATAAATCGGTAAGCTTCACGCCCGAGATCGCCAATGCCATATCTGCCAGGTAATGATGTCGGGTGGAGCAAAATTCCGGCAGCTCTCTGTAAACTCATACAAACCTTTCAAAGGGAAAAAGTTGGAATTTAGAATTTCATAACCTTTTAAGATACTGTTTTTACGCTCTTAATTCCAAGAATAAACACAAAAAAAGCCGGGGCATAACCTGCCCCGGCTCTTTCTTCATAAGCTATAAAGCCCGTTTATTTCATCAGCAGCATCTTGTTGGAGAGAATATTATTTCCTGCCTGAAGTGTATAGAAATACGTGCCGGAAGGAAGATTGACTGCATTAAAAACAACTGAATGGGTGCCGGCTGACTTGAAACCATCATACAGCACTTCCAATTCCTGACCAAGCACGTTGCTCACTGCAAGTCTGACTCTTGCTGCCTCAGGTAAAGTGTAGGAAATGAGAGTTGTCGGATTGAAAGGGTTCGGGTAATTCTGATGTAAAGTGAAATCCTTCACACTCGCGACATCATCTTTCACACCAACAACTGGCTGATACTTAAACTTAAACACTTTGTGCGCAATTCCATCAGCAACATAGGCAGTATTGCCATCGGTTGTGAGGGCAACATCACATGGGCCCAGCAAAGGTGCGCCGTTTGGATTTGGATTGAAAGGATCATTCTTGGATGGCAGTTCAAATACAGGAACAGCAAGAATGTTGTTCTGGATTTCATATGCTTTTACCCAACGGCGATTGGTATCAGGACCCGCTACCCAGAGACGACCTGCATTATCAACCGTAATACCATAAGCAATATTCTTATCGAACTTCAGCTCGTTGGCTGCATCGATCAGGCGTGTACCTACATAGCTTCCGGGATCCAGTTGAGTTCCGCCTGCCCATACTGCAATACCACCAGTAACCTGGGTGCCACTCAGGGAGTTGCGTGAAGTATAGAATACGGTTTCACTGTTATTGTAATCTGCACCCGGAATCACAGCCACATCACGGATCACATCTGTTCCACCGGTCTGTGGTCCGCCTGGTTCAAGCGGGTACGCACCTGGCATCACTACCCATGAACCCCGTGCGGGTGTGGAGATACTGCGGCTGAAATTGTAAAAACGGATACTGGTATTAAAAGTTATACCAGTCATAATGATGGAATCTCTTGTGGCAGCTGCACCATGAATATAGGTTCCATAACCAGCACCATTGATGTTCCAGCCAAACTTTTCAACCTGGTTGGTGTCACGGTTCTTATACAGGTAAGCAGCAGCAACTGTAGTACCTGCTCGTTGAAAAGGTACATTTGAATTGATATAGATATCCTGACCCATTGAAGTGATGCCTCTGATAGCGCCAATATTGCCCGTCAAGGTATCGGAATCACCATTGAGATCAAAATCAATAAATTTGGTTAATTGAGTCTGATTTGTGTCTGCATAGAAGATTGCATTCTTTGAATTAAGTGTTGTGACTTTTGAGGAGACGACGTACAATCTGTTGAGTGCATCAACATGCACCTGATACGGCACCACTTTGCCAGTATCTGCTGAGGGGAATGTTACTTCACCCACGTATTTCCATTCGAACTGCTGGGCACTTGCACTTGCAAAGATACCGATTGCCATCAGCAGAACGGCTAATGTTTTTTTCATTTGAGACCTCTTATGTGTGACTGGTTATTCAGAGTATTTCTTTAAAACTAAGGTTGTATTATGTCCTCCGAAACCGAAGGCATTGCTTAAGGCAATCGTTACATCCTTGTGGACAGCCTTATTAAATGTGTAATCCAGATCGCAATCAGGATCTGGGGTTTCAAAATTGATTGTAGGAGGTATGATTCCTGTCTGGATTGCCTTAATTGTGGCAATCGCTTCCACAGCACCTGCTGCACCCAGCAAGTGACCTGTCATACTTTTTGTGGAAGAAACGCTCATCTTATAAGCTGACTCTCCGAATACATTCTTGATGGCTTTTGTTTCAGCAATATCACCCAGATCGGTTGCTGTTCCGTGCATATTTATATAACTTACATCGCTCGTGGTGATATTTGCCTTCGCCAATGCCTTCTTCATAGCAATAGTTGCTCCGGCGCCATTCGGTTCCGGTGCTGTAAGGTGGTAGGCGTCTGCCGAGAGACCGTAGCCAATCACCTCTGCATAAATCTTTGCCCCGCGCCTGATGGCATGCCCCAACTCTTCCAGGATGACCATCCCGCCGCCTTCACCCATAACAAAACCATCACGGGTCTTGTCAAAAGGTCTGCTGGCAGTTTCAGGGGATTCATTTCTTTCGGAGAGCGCTCTTGCTGAGTTAAAACCTGCAATTCCGAGTTCGCAAATGGCAGCTTCTGAACCACCGGCAAGCATTACATCTGCCATACCTTCCTTAATCAGAAGGTACGAATCGATGATGTTATTATTGGCTGTTGCACAAGCTGATATTGCGCAGTAGTTCGGACCCCGGAGTCCATAGCGAATGGAAATCTGACCTGCTGCTATATCAGGGATCAGCATGGGAATAAAGAAAGGAGAAACCCGGCTGGCACCGTCTTTATACAGTGTGGTCGCCTGATTATAGAAAACCTGAATACCACCAATTCCTGAGCCTATGATAACACCAGTAGCTTCTTTTTCTTCGGCAGTCATCGTTTCAGGATTCAATCCGGCATCCTCAAGCGCCATTACAGCTACTGCCATGGCATACTGAGTAAATGGGTCCATCCTGCGGGCGGATTTTTTATCCATAAAATTGCCCGGATCAAAGCCCTTCAATTCACAGGCAAATTTTGTCTTTACATTCGTCGTATCAAATGAGGTAATGGGTGCGGCACCGCTCTTACCTGCGATCAGATTATTCCAAAATTCATCAGTATTCAAACCAAGTGGGGTTAAAGCACCCAACCCGGTAACCACTATTCTCCTGCTAGCTTGTTCCATTTGCCTCGGATCAGTTTGTGAATGAAAAAATCTTAACATGAAATGTAAGGAAAAACTCTCACTTTTCCCGAAAATTCAATAGTTTGCAGTATCCGATCATCCCCATTTTGCAGGTTGTTATGTACAGAAAATTGTTGTCTCTTATTCTCTTCATTGTAATTGCCCCGCCGACCTTATTTTCACAGTCGTCCGGTGCGTTTGATTTCAATTCAGTTATTCCGGTACCCCGACAAGTACAAACCTTCCCCGGCAAGATAACAATTGGACAAGATTTGCAGTTCGAATTGAGCGGATTTGGTGATTCTCTTAATGCCGCAGTTGATCTGCTGCAACTCTCCACCAGACACCTGAATACTACAGGGAAGCCAACGGTCATAAAAACTGAAAGAATTTCCGGGTTCTCCTCAATCTCCATTGATTCTGCTGTTCTTCATCAGGCGTATGAGCTCAGTATTACTGATGACGTAATTGTTATCCGTGCAACTTCTGCTCAGGGTAGCTTCTATGGAATGATGACGATCCTTCAGATGCTGGAGTTATCCAAAGATGGAGTCTTTCCAAATGCAGTCATTACTGATTATCCTGACCTTGAATTACGTGGTATCTCTGATGATATTTCCCGGGGACAGGTTCCAACGCAGCAAACCCTTGAAAAAATCATCCGCTTTGCCGCAAAGTATAAAATGAATGTCTATATGCCCTACTTAGAGGATATGGTTGAACTTAAGAGCTTTCCTGCATTCGGCAAAGGAAGGGGCGCCCTGACTTCCAGTGAAATCGCTGCATTGCACAAGTATGCAGCGCAGTATTTCATTGAAATCATTCCTGCGTTCCAAACCCTCGGACATTATGAAAATGCGTTGGCACAAAAAGAGTTTATTCATCTGGCAGAGTTCCCCGGAGCAGCATCACTTTGCGTCTCCTGCGATTCAACCTATCTGTTTCTTGAAAAAGCACTTACTGAAGTTTTTGAACTCTTTCCCTCAAAATATTTTAATATGGGTGCAGATGAGACTTTTGATGTCGGTCTGGGAAAAAGCCGTCACCTGGCTGAAAAACACGGGATCGCAGCCGTTCATGCCACCCATTACAAAAAAGTGTACGATATCTGCAAAAAAGCGGGAAAAACCGTAATGATGTATGGAGATATCTTACTCGATCATCCTGAAATTCTTTCACTCATCCCCAAAGACATTATCATTGTTGACTGGCATTACCGTGCTGAGCCCTACTATAGCTCAACCGGGTTTTTCAAAAAAAATGGATTCAACTATATTGTGTCTCCCAGCGTTTGGAACTTCACGTCAACCTTCCCTGTGACGATGAACGCCAACCCAAATACTTATTATATTACCCGATCGGGCATAAAAAACAATGCAAAAGGGATGTTTAACTCAAATTGGGGCGACTTCGGAGCAGAGACTTTTAAAGAGTTGGTCTATTACGGATATGCATGGTCAGCACAATGTGCATGGAATTTTGAGAAGTCCGACCTCAGTGCCTTTAATACCAATTTCTTCAATCTTCAGTATGGTAATGAAGCCAATATCTTCTTATCCGCCTACGAAACTTTCGGCAACACATTCAATCAGATGCTGTGGCACGAAGTATGGCGGCATCCCTTCATCAAGCTGCGTGAGGCAGCCTGGTGGACTCCCCGTCTGTTTCCTGTAAACAGGATTTCCTGGATTGAAGGTACAATCCCTCATCTCCAGAAGGCTCTGAAAACCGTCAAAAATCATACGGAGGATGCAGAAATTCTTCTCTTCTTGTGTGAACTTACCAACTGGTACGCAGTTAAAAGTAGAACCCAGATTGCCTATGATGAGAAGAATGGAGTCATGGATAATGAGCTAAAAAAATTGATTGAAGAAAACTTACTCCGGCTGCCCGCATTACGGGAAAGCTTTACCTCTATCTGGGATAAGTATTATAAACCGGAAAACCTCCATCTTATACAGGCAAAATTTGACAGACTAATCTCATATTTCCAGGAATCTGCTTCATTGGAAAAGATTCAGGATAATGAGATTCCCTCAGAATGGATATACGCTCAGCACACTGACTCTACGTTCTATTGCAACACTACTTTCACAACATCATTCCAGATAAAGGGGAAACCGAAAAAGGCAATGATGCACCTCCTCGGGGATACCCACGCAAAAGTGTATGTCAATGATGTCTTTGCTGGTGAAGTGTTTATGAAACGTACTCTATCATTGGTAACTGAACATCTTCGTTATCTCATGACAGATATTTCTCCTCTGCTGAAAGAAGGTAACAACACGATAACAATAACAGCAAAAAACTTCAATCACCGGCTTTCATACCCTGTTAATCCGGATGTAGGCGCTCCTGCTGGCATTAATTTTTATGGAATCATTGAAGACGAAAAAGGCAGCCAGGAATTAAAGTCTGGCGCCCTATGGAAGACAATCAACCAGGGGGTGACCAGCTTTGTAACAATCCGCAACTATCCCTTTACGGTGACTACTCCAGATTTCCGAAATAACCGTACCGGATGGATTGAAAGATAATGTAATGACTTCCCAACAGAAGGTAAACTATGAAACATATACAAAATAAAACCGTTTTTATAACAGGCGCATCAGCTGGCATCGGAAGAGCCTGTGCTATTGCCTTTGCTGAAGCAGGTGCGAACCTGATCCTGACCGCACGCAGGTATGCTATGCTTGAATCTCTGAGGTCAGAGATACTATCCCGTCATCAGGTTCAGGTTGTCATCCATGAACTGGATGTAACCAGCAACAGTCAGGTAAAACAACTGATCGAACAATTACAAGCTGAAAACAGAAGCATTGACATCCTGGTGAATAACGCAGGACTGGCACTTGGTGTTGATCACCTGAAGGAAGGTAACCCCGAGCATTGGGACGTGGTTATCGACACTAACATCAAAGGGCTCCTCTACACTACCCGCGCATTGCTCCCCACGATGATTAAAAATGGTGGTGGTCACATCATCAATCTTGGATCAGTTGCCGGACGTGAGGTTTATCCCGGCGGGAATGTGTATTGCGCCACCAAATTTGCTGTAAATGCTCTTACGCAGGCACTCAGAATTGAACTTATTAACGACAATATCAGAGTCACTACTATTGACCCGGGTATGGTTGAAACCGATTTCAGCAAAGTCAGATTCTTCAATGATACCGAAAGGGCAGCGAATGTGTATAAAGGAATTCATGCTCTCACTCCGGAAGACATTGCAGATACGGTCCTTTACTGTGCAAGCAGACCTCCCCATGTCCAGATTTGTGATGTGGTTATAACCCCTTCCAAACAGGCATCTGTTCATTTTATTGTGAAAGATCAGGCTTAACCCTGTGCATAAGAGTATAAAAAAAGGCACCCTGGTTTACCCGGGGTGCCTTAATTGTTTCGTTGCAGCTGACATCACATAAACAGCGAAATATCTCCTGCACCTTCTCTGATGATCTCAGGTTCTTCACCGCTCAGGTCAACTACCGTGGATGGCACTGTTGCAAGTGCGCCGACTGAGAGAATTATATCAACCTGATTGTTAAATGATGCTTTAATCTCATTCGGGTCTGACATAATTTCGCCAAGCCGGTTCGTTACGCTGATGCTGGCGATAGGATTACCCAACTCTTTGGTTAGCATCAATGGTACCTTATGATCTGGTATTCTGATGCCGACTGTGTTACGCTTTGTCCAGAGTTTCTTAGGAACTTCACGGGCGGCTGACAACACAAATGTATACGGACCAGGTAAAAGCTTTTTCATGACCTTATAAGCATAATCGGATACCTTTGCATATTTGGATATGTCCTTCAAATCTGCACACACAAAACTGAAAAGTTTGTCATCTGCCTCGTTTTTAATTCTGAAAATATTCTCGATTGCCTCCTTATGGAAAATATCACAGGCGATTCCGTACACGGTATCCGTGGGATAGATAATAACCCCACCCGATCTCAGTACCTCAACCGCTTTATCAATAAACCGCTTTTGGGGATCAACGGGATGCAATTCATAGAATTCCATAAGCACATCTCCTATTTTATATGGACAATAACTGGTGTATCAAAATAAATTTGACATTAAGAACATATTAAAAAATATTTTGATTGAATTCAAGTAGTACCGGCTTCAATAATAACTTTCTCTGCGGATTTCCCTCTATTGTGCGTCCTTCATCACTTTTACCTGGATTGCAACTATTTCAATTCTGTTATTAAAGTTAAAAATCGTTTTGTTTTTTTTGAAAAGTTGCGTAAATTTATAAACTGTTTAAAATATATTTGATTCGAGGATGTTTATATGGCGAGACGATGTGCACTGACCGGCAAAAAGCCGATGTCCGGAAATAATGTTTCACACGCCCACAACCGCACCAAAAGAAGATTCCTTCCGAATCTTCAGAAGAAGCGTATCTGGGTTCAAGAATTAAACCGCTTTGTTACTGTTCGTGTATCCGCACGCGCACTGAAAACTATTGCTAAAAATGGTACTTCAGAGCTTGCGAAAATGGTACTTGACGGACAGATTGCTGCCAGATAGTAGTTCTTGACTATTTTTAAAAGGCTGTCACCTTGGCAGCCTTTTTTTGTTTTAAACAAGACTTCTTCCCATAAAAAAACCCGGCACACTCAGTGCACCGGGTTTACAATCAGTTTTCTGTATCAGCAGATTATTGCTGCTCGGTTGCTTCGGTCTGTTCTTCCACTTCCTTCACAACCCATACCTTTACCTTGGCGGAAACGCCATGGCTCAGCTTTACAGCAACGGTGTGGATACCAAGCGCTTTGATAGGCTCTTCGAGTTCGATTGTACGCTTATCAACGGTAACACCTTTTTCCTTCAGGTGATCAGCGATCATCTGTGAGGTAACGGTACCAAAGATCTTATCCTCTTCACCAACCTTGACAGGTATGGAGACAGATACTTTCTCGATCTCGGCTGCAAGTGTTTCAGCAGCTTTCTTCTCTTTTTCAACGCGCTTTGCAAGAGTACGCTTTTCTTCTTCAATGGAACGGAGGTTCCCGGCAAGTGCTGCATAAGCATACTTTTTCGGGATCAGGTAATTTAATGCATACCCTTCGCTCACTTCAACCACATCACCGATTTTACCGAGTGATGAAATATTGGCTCTTAAGATTACTTTCATTTTTGAGACTCCTTTCTGATTATCTTACCGCATCAGCGACATAAGGTAAAATAGCCATCTGGCGGGCGCGTTTAATCGCAATCGTCAGTTCGCGGTGATACTTTGCACTGGTTCCGGTAATTCTGCGGGGAATTATTTTCCCCTGCTCAGTTACGAATCTCTGGAGAAGTTTTACATCTTTGTAATCGATGTACTTTACTTTTGCAGCAGTAAATCTGCAGATTTTCCTGGTTTTTAACATTGGTCAAACCCTTTTGGTTTATGACTTTTATTTAGTCGGTTCATCAAATTCGTTGTTCAAAGTAGAATCCTCCTGCGAGGAGAACTTATCAAATGTATCTTCGGTGTAATCAAGCGTATCTTCAACTGAAAGAATATCCTGTTCCTCTTCATCATACCCGTTATCAGAGCTGCGGACAAATTTGTTGAGAAACTGGATTCTGCGCGCTTTTATCTCAACAACGCTTCTTGTCAGATTATCATCTGACTTCCATAACCGACTCTGGAGCTCACCGTCAATCAGTACGGCAGACCCTTTCTTTAGCCGGTAATGGCAGCTTTCTGCCAGCTTGTTCCAGGCAACTACACCTACAAAGCAGGAATCCTCCTGCCAGCGGTTGCTGCCATCTTTATATTTGCGGTTAGAGGCAATAGTAAAGTTTACAACAGGCGTCCCGTTCGCAGTCTTCCTGTATACCGGATCCTTTGTCAGGTTTCCGGAAATACTCACAACATTAATCTCGGGCATTTTCAGTTCAGGCATTATTCCTCCGTCTCAATACGTCTCATTCGGATCACAGAAAATAACTATTCGTTCTCAGCAGGTTCTTTTTTCTCAACGGGTTCAATAACTTCATCAGTCGTTTCAGCAACTTCAACTGCTTCAGCTTCCTCGGCTGCTTCAACAACAGCAAGTTCAGCGTCAACAGCTGCAATCACTTCAGCCTGACTCGCCTTATTGCGCATGTCTTCAAAATATTCAACTGCATTCTTTTCCAGTTTAATGGTCAGATGACGGATGATATTTTCATCAATGCGGTAAAGACGCTCAAGCTCTTTAACAATCGTTACCGGAGCTTCAAAGCGATAAATCGCGTAATAGCCCAGACGCTGTTTCTTAATGACGTATGTAAGGCGTTTACGGCCCCACTTTTCCAGGTCATGGATTACGCCATCGTTGTTTTCGATGAAGTCCTTGAATTTATTGACGACCGCTTCGATCTGGTCATCATCAAGGGTAGCGCTAATGATAATAGCGCTTTCATACATTTGTTTCTTCATTATGCCTCCCTTTGGACATAAGGTTCTCACCGGAGTGAGAACAGGGTGATAGATATGTGAATTAAAAAAACTATACCGGTCAGTATCCGAGTATCGAATGCAGGATCGGCTTAATATCCTTGATCAGTGGTGCAAGCACCAGGGCAACTACTGCCATCAGTTTAATCAGGATATTCAGTGATGGTCCGGATGTATCCTTAAATGGATCACCTACCGTGTCGCCAACTACTGCTGCCATATGTGCATCAGAGCCTTTTTTGTAAACCTGGCCTTCGACCTCAACGCCTTCCTCAAACATCTTCTTTGCGTTATCCCAGGCACCGCCTGCATTGGACTGGAAGATCGCCAACAGCACTCCGGATACTGTAACACCAGCTATTAAGCCGCCAAGCATCTCTTTTCCGCCCAGGTAGCCTACTGTAACAGGAACCAATACGGCAATCACACCAGGCAGCATCATCTTTTTGATTGCAGCAGCGGTGGATATCTCGACACACTTGCCGTATTCAGCCTTGCCATCAGCTTCATGGAATATCTTTCGGTCTTCCTCAGACCATGTATCCATCTCCTTGCTGCCATTTTTTCTCATGACTTCAAGTGCTGCTTTCAGTGCAGGGATTGTAAGAAACTGTCTTCTGACCTCCTGGATCATCGCCATTGCGGCTCCGCCAACTGCCTGCATCGCTAGTGCTGAGAACAGGAGTGGAATCATGGCTCCTACCAGCAGACCTGCCATAATCTCCGCCTTCGAAATATCAATAGACTTAATGTCGGCAGCTGCCATATATGCCCCAAAGAGTGCAAGCGCAGTTAGAGCTGCGGAACCAATAGCAAAACCTTTCCCAATAGCAGCTGTCGTATTTCCAACCGCGTCAAGCTTATCCGTACGGAGCCTGACCTCTTTCGGCAGTTCAGCCATTTCTGCTATACCACCAGCATTGTCTGAAATCGGACCATAGGCATCAACTGCAAGCTGAATACCAAGGTTTGAGAGCATTCCAACGGCTGAGATTGCAATACCATACAAACCACCGTAGGCAAATGAAACGATGATTGATACAGCAATTATCACAATCGGTACAGCTGTTGATAAAAATCCAACGCTGATACCAGCAATGATATTGGTTGCTGCACCCGTTACGGATTGTTCAGCAATCATGATTACTGGGCGTTTTCCAGTTCCTGTGTGATACTCAGTAATCATCCCGATAAGAACACCAGCTACTAAACCACAGGCGGTTGCAATAAAGACACCTGTTGAGGTGATAGTTCTGATCAGCGGGTTTCCATCCGCATCGTGATACAGGGGATCGGTGAATCTCCAGCTTTCGGGTAACATCCATTTGGTAATAAACCAAAGAGCTACTATCATAAGGGCAGAGGATGCAAGTTCACCCATATTCAGCGCACGTTGCGGGTCTCCCCCTTCTTTAACCTTTACAAAGTAGGCACCGAGGATTGACATCACGATACCAACGGCTGCAATGTACAACGGTAGCAGAACTGCCCCCAGTCCATTGAACGATGCACCAAACTCCGGCAGACTAAAGAAAGTAATACCCAGTACCATGGTACCAATAATTGCGCCAACATACGATTCAAAAAGATCAGCACCCATCCCGGCAACATCACCAACGTTGTCACCAACGTTGTCTGCAATAGTAGCAGGATTCAGAGGATGATCTTCCGGAATTCCGGCTTCAACCTTACCAACAAGGTCAGCACCCACATCTGCAGCTTTGGTATAAATACCACCACCAACTCTTGCAAAAAGTGCGATGGAAGATGCACCAAATGAAAAACCAGTGATGACATTGATAATTCTTTCAAGTGAGTTTACTGAGTCTATACCGAATGCACTGCTGTAAACGATAAAAAGGACGCTCAAGCCGAGCACACCCAGACCAACTACACCAAGCCCCATCACTGAACCGCCAACAAAGGCTACATTCAGGGCTTTACTTAAACCTGTACGTGCAGCATTTGCGGTTCGGACATTTGCTTTTGTAGC
>JAEXTR010000103.1 GCA_023406915.1 Bacteroidota bacterium | reverse complement strand
CGATTATTGTGGTGATCGTGACCGGTAACGCCGGAATCATCACTGCTGATATCCTTTCCAGTACCAGAACGATGACCGCAGCTATCGTATCGGAAATGGGTGAGGTGACTGAAGGGTCTGCACACTATTCCGCTCTCTTTTTTATCGGCATCATTCTATTTCTGTTTACATTTGCCCTGAACCTGTGGGCTGAATGGCTCATAGGAAAGAAACGAAAGAAGGGGGGTGAGGCATGAAAGAACCGGTAAAAGGATTTGGTCTGACGGCTGATTTCCTGTTCACTTTGTTGCTCCGGAGTATTTTTTATGCAGTGCTGCTCGTATTTTTTGTAATCGCCGGAAAGATTATCTACACCGGCAGTGCAGTTATTTCAGCAGAGTTTCTGACTGGTGCACCTGCTGAGGCACTTTCTGCCGGTGGTATTGGTCCTGCAATTGGTGGCACGTTCGCAGTCGCGATCCTCATGATCCTGATGGCTGCCCCGCTGGGTGTTGGCGCAGCTGTGTATCTGAGTGAATATGCCCGTAACTCAATCTGGTACTCGGTCGTTCGCGCCTCAGTCAATGTTCTTGCCTCAATTCCTCCGGTTGTGCTGGGGTTGTTCGGTGTCAGCTTCTTCATACTTACGGTGGGGAAGGGGATCGATACGGTACTGGAAACTGGTACCCTCTTTGGTCAGCCTGCGTTGCTATGGGCGGCTGCCACACTTGCCGTACTGGTGCTGCCGATTATTATCACGACGTCATTGGATGCACTCCAGTCAGTAAACGATGTCCACAGAACCACAGCTATTGCACTTGGGGCAACACGCCGTCAGGTGATACGCTCAGTCGTTCTTCCACAGGCAGGTTCAGGCATTATTACCGGTATCCTTCTGGCTATCAGTCGGGGTATCGGTGAAACAGCCCCTGTGTTGTTCCTCGGGTGTGCGTTTTCCCTGCCTGCGCTACCATCCGCACAGTTAACTCTGTTCGGGCTCCCGATACCGATGGTAAATCCATTTGACAGCTTTATGTTTCTCACCGTCCATCTTTATACGCTTATGACACAATCGGCAAATCCGGTAGCAGCATTACCTGCTCAATATGGCACGATGCTCGTACTGATTATAATTACTGTGTCGTTAAACATCCTGGCAGTTGTGTTCAGAACAAGATTCCGCCGGATTACCGGGAGCAACAGATGAAAGAAATAAAAGTATCGTTTAAATCTTTTTCACTCTCCTATCATGAAGTACCTGCTCTGCAGGATATTACATTTGATATCCGCCACAGACGCGTTACTTCACTAATTGGTCCTTCTGCAAGCGGCAAATCAACTTTGCTGCGTGCAGTGAATAGGATGAATGATGTGTATGAGGGGATCAGCGTCAGCGGATCCGTGTACGTTGATGCGGTTGATATCTATAATGAATCGGTGAACGTAGCCTCTCTCCGCCGAAATGTGGGAATGGTGTTTCAGCAGCCGAATGTATTTCCAAAATCAGTATTTGAGAACCTGGTTTTCGGGCTCCGGATAGCCGGGGAAAAGGATAAAAAAGTACTTGCTGAAAAAGGTGAGGCAGCAGCGATGCGCGCCGGGTTGTGGGATGAAATCAAAGACCGTCTTACCGTACCTGCATATACCCTCTCAGTTGGTCAGCAGCAGCGCCTGTGCATTGCCAGGGTTCTTGCCATGGAGCCGGCGATCCTGCTCATGGATGAACCTACGAGTGCCCTTGATCCGCAATCAACCGGAAAGATTGAAGAACTGATTATTGAACTGCGTAAAAATGTGTGTATTGTACTGGTAACACACAACCTGCAGCAGGCTGCACGCGTCAGTGATTTTACGGCGTTCTTTTATAGTGGAAAATTAATCGAATACAATAAGACCCTGACAATTGTTACGAACCCTGTTCAGAAACAAACAGAAGATTTTATCACAGGCAGGTTTGGCTGATGGAAAGACCAATTGAATTACAACTGGAAAAACTGAGAACACGCATTATAAAAATGAGCAGCCTGGTTGATGAACAGGTGGAGCTTGCGATCAGGTGTATTCAGCAGGAGCAGCCTGAACTGATACCGCTGATCACAGAGCGGGATCAGAAAATTGATGCCTATGATCTGAAAATTGATAAAACCTGTCAAAAGATCTTTGCCCTGAATCACCCGCTTGCCCAGGATCTCAGAATTATCATGGCCGCCCTTACTATCAACAGCAATCTTGAGCGCATTGGTGATATCGCTGTAAACATCGCACAGAACTACCACTATGTCGGATCAAAACCCGAGTTCTTTACCCGCACCTGTTTTCCACAAATGGCTGAGATCGTGCGGGAAATGCTCAGGCTGGCAATTGATTCCTTCATTAATATCGACGCCAGGCTAGCTCAGGTGGTGATCCAGAAAGACAGGGAGCTTGACAGACTCAACAAAGAGAATCACCGGATTATGATTGAGATCATGAAAGAGCGTACAGAATATATTGAACCTGCAGTAGCACTGCTGGTGATCTCACGTCAGCTGGAACGCATTGGTGATCATGCAACCAACATTGCTGAGGATATTTACTTCATTAAGGAGGCACAGGTCATCAAGCATAACTATGACTCTGTATTTAATGATGAGGATGAATCTGGGGATGATGAATGAACCCTATTTCTTATCGGTGAGCCGGTAGAAGCCGTCGAGTGACTGCTTCAGCAATCCTGAGGCTTCCTGTGGCAGGAATTCCTCTATTACTCCGGCTGTGAGTGGTAGTGAGAAAGTATGGAGTGCTACTGCCAGCGGGCGGCTGTCCTGTTTCTCCTCAGGCAGTTCAAGCATCTGATGCAGAATCGCTGCTTCTCCCTGGATCAACATAGCAAGAAGGGTAGTCTCTTCATCCTGAATGACTTTCCGGTAAGCATTTATTACCAGTTGCACCAGCATCGGATGAGTCCGGTGCAGTTCAGCTTTTACTTCGAGATACTTTTTGATCTTTTCCTTTCGCTCAGTTGAATCATCAGCAATAGCCCTGATCAGCTGATGATACTCTTCAACCTGTGCCTGAATGGCAGCACGGAACAGCGTCTCCTTTGAATCAAAGTAATAATAAATGGTCGCCTTCCCGATCCTGAGGTCGCGTGCAATCTCATCCAGCGTTGTCTTGCCAAATCCATGGCGGTTAAACCTGCGGATGGAAGCCTTGATGATATCTTCTTTTCTTGTTTTCACTCCGGAAATGTAGAGATTTTTTTCAATATTCGAAAAGCTTCCCTCACCAGAGCTGAGTACACGAAAGAAAAACGGGATGGTGCCAGGGTCGGAGATACAGCATCTGAGGTACTGAACCAAAGAACCCACGAAAAAAGCAAATCTTCGCTGATAAAAATCATTGATTTTGAATGACTTATAGTCTATTTTAAAGGTTTGTTCCACAATTTTCTTTGGTAACGGAGGATTAATACAATATGGCGCTTATGGCACGAATGCGCTCGCTTGCCCCGCTTTTCATTATCAGCGTCGGTGTAATTTTCCTTCTGTTTATGGTCATCTCAGATTCCAATTTCATGGAAATCTTTGGAGCCCGTGGAACCGTGATCGGTTCCGTGAATGGCAGAGATATAAACTATATTGAGTACGATTCAACTTTCACCAACTACCGTGAACAGTATCAGGCACAATCCGGTCAGGATGTAGAAGACGAGAATATCCAGCAGCTGAGAGATCAGGTTTGGAGTGGTTTAGTACAGCAGATCCTGGCTGAGCAGGCGTATAACACATATGGAATTGAGGTTAGTGAAGATGAGATCAGAAATCTTTTGTTCGGTGAAAACCCTCCGCAGTTCTTAGTTCAGCAGTTTATGGATTCTCTCGGCAGGTTCAACCGCCAGGCGTACGAGCAGGCTCTTCAGGCACCGGAAAACCGTCCGATCCTTGCCCCAATCATTGAGTCTCTCCGAGCTCAGGAAATGCAGTCTAAGCTGATCAGACTGATCAATGCATCGTATATGCCTACTGAAGGCGAAATCCGCAGATCATATATCGATAAGAATATCAAGATGAACGCAGACTATGTTCTGATAGATATCTTCTCGTTTGCTGATTCCCTCTTCAAGGCAACAGATGATGAATTAAAAGAGTATTATAATAAAAATCTCGAGGAGTTTAGCCAGGAAGCAACCCGCACCCTGGAATATGTGCTCTTCCCGATTGCGGCTTCAGGTATGGATTCCAACAGTGTAAAGGAAGATCTTACTTCCATCATGAACCAGATGAGGGACACTACCTCATTTGCATCACTGATCGGTACCTTTGGTGAATCTCCTTATTCAAAAGATACCGTCAGCATCAATGCGCTCCCAAAAGGGCTTGTTGACTCAGTAAAACGTGCCGAATCACTCCGCGTGTTCGGTCCGCTTCCAACTGAAAAAGGCTTTGCGATGGTTAATGTGGTTGCCATGATTGATGGTGGCGATCCGTCTGTGAATGCATCCCATATCCTTATCGGAACAATGCCAAACGCAAAGTTGAAGGGTGATACCGTTGCGGCATTGAATGAAATCAACAGGATTTATGAAGATGTCAACTCCGGCAAAATCAGCTTTGAGGAAGCAGCTAAGAAATTCTCTGAAGACCCGATGTCAGGCGTACAGGGTGGAAACCTTGGCTGGTTTGCAAAGGGTCAGATGGTGCCTGAGTTTGAGAAGGCTTGCTTTGAAGGCCCTGTAGGTACAGTTCAGAAGCCTGTGAAAACTCAGTACGGTTACCATATCATCAAAGTGATCAACCGTGATTCCAGAAAATATGTTATTGAAAAACTTGAAAAGACTGTACGCCCCAGTGGTGAAACCCGTGACCTCATCCTGAAGCGTGCAAAGGAATTTGCGTTCCTTTCCCGTGAAAATGGTTTCCAGAAGGCAGCAGAAACTGCTCCTTACCTGATCCAGGAAACACCACCTTTCCTGAAAGAAGTAATGGCAATCCCTGGTATCGGCTACAATAAGCAGTTGGTTGATTTCTCCTTTGAGGAATCCGTGAACGAAATTAGCCCTGTTTATTCATACCCCGGCGGATACGTGGTCTCCCGCAT
>JAEXTR010000051.1 GCA_023406915.1 Bacteroidota bacterium | reverse complement strand
CATAATGGATGCAATTATGATACTTGTTTGTTCCGTTATTTATATATCGCTTCATGCATAAATCATCAACTCCATCTCCGTTTACATCAACGACGCCTATTGAAGAACCCTGACACCACCCTGAAATAAAATTCTTTGTATCATACAGACTGGTGTACTTTTTTGAATGACCTCCCCAGGAAAATGAAAAATCGGGTCCGCCATAGTAAATGTAAATGCTTGAAAGTGAATCATAGTATTGGTTGCTTGGTGGGAAGATACCGAGAGTAGTTGAACCTACAATAATCTCATCGTATCCATCACCGTTGATGTCGCCGACGCCAGTATATTGTCCCCAGTGGCGTTCCAGAAATTCAGAGGATGAATTTGATGGTTTAGGTGCGCTAAAATCTGCGCCCACTATCGGAACATCCCTACCCATAAATATCAAATAATTGCCGTTGTATCTAAATGTTGAGCCTAAGGTATCGCTATAGTAATAATAAGGGGCTCCAACGATCAGGTCCTCTTTGCCGTCTCCGTTGAAATCTCCTTTCATGACAGGATCATTGACGCCAAAAGTTGCAAAACTGGATTCCTTAACTCTCTGAATTCCTATCGGCATTGCATAATCGGGTTCATCAGGAAAGAGCAGACCGGGTGCTGGACGACCAAAATAATAGAGCAAGTTTCCACCCGACATACCAGGCTGGGGTGCAGAAGTATATTCAAGACTCACCATATCCTGTAAACCGTCCCCATTGTAATCAAGTAATTTCAGCACCTTCCCGCGATAGCGCCTGCTTACATTATACTTATCAGGATAATTACTTTTACCATAATACACATAGGTTGAGTCATTATTTCCCGTACAGATAAGATCATTCCATCCGTCACGGTTCACATCAGCTACTTCGATGTGCTCACCCCAGGATCCGAATCCATAGTCATAATACCCGTTTTCCGGATAAAACAATGATGGGTATGGCTGTGCAGAAACAGTTTGATGAATCTGGAAGAGAAAGAAGATGAGTAGTAACCCCTTCATACAGGTTAAAGACTGAATATCGATTTTCATTTTCATACCAAGTCCGCATTACTTCATTTACGAGTGATGCATTTCATTTCCATCGAATGTGCTGCATGAGTGTGTCTGGTACCCTGGATTGCTCTCTCACCCACAGGTGCAGCTGCGGTTCACATTCTCCCCCAAGTGGGAAGATGTTTCGGTTTCAACTTACCCAGAAGAGCGGATAAAGTCAAGATTTATTTTTTCGATGCAACCGAATGGTTTGCAGAAGGCAAGCCGTATATAAGCTGATTTGGAGTCAGATTCATAGGCTCAATCCTAGGAAAGATACATTATTCTTGCCTTTTGCTCCGGTTTCTTCTAATTTAATCATGATATTCAGAAATAATTATTGACAACTGGAGCAGAGTATGGCTACCCTTACAACTTCCTATTTAAATATGCAGCTGAAAAATCCGGTGATTATCGGCAGTTCAGGATTCTCTAAATCACCTGAAAAGGTTGAGCAGTGCGAAAAAGCTGGTGCTGCTGCCGTTGTTCTGAAAAGTTTGTTTGAGGAAGTGCTTGCCAAAAGTAATTACGGTATTCAGGATGCGATTGATGAACATCCTGAGGCACTTGACTACCTCCAGTCCAATCTTGAACTGCAGTACGGTCCGAAGGATTATCTGCAGCTGATTAAGGAGAGTAAGAACCGCGTAGGTATCCCGGTGATTGCATCCATCAATTGTATCTCCAACAAATGGTGGCCCGAGTTTGCCCATCAGGTACAGAGTGCAGGCGCTGACGCACTGGAGCTGAACATTTATAACACCCCGCACGATAAATCTGTCTCATCCCAGCAGATTGAAGAAAATTATCTTGAGATCATGGACCTCACCCGGAAGGCTGTTTCAATCCCTGTTGCAATGAAGATAGGAAAGCACTTTACTTCCCTTCCAAACCTGGTTTCCAAACTGGAAATGAAGGGGATCAATGGTGTGGTGCTGTTCAATCGCTTCACTGATCCTGATATTGATATCAATACATTCAAGTATAAAACCACTTTTAGTTTCAGCAAGAAGGAAGATATCTTTCTGCCGCTCCGCTGGATCGCCATCCTGTATCAGGGTGTAAAGTGCGGATTATGTGCTTCATCGGGCGTGAAGAGTGGTGATGAGCTGATCAAATTACTCCTGGCTGGTGCATCTGCGGTGCAGGTTGCAGGTGTGCTCTACGAAAAGGGATTGGGTTCGATTGGTGAAATGCTGACAGGACTGCATGAGTGGATGGATAAACACGGATTTGAGGATATCAGTCAGTTTAAGGGCAGACTTGCCTTTGCGAAACACTCTTCAGTTGATCATTTCCTGCGTGCCCAGTTTATGGACAAAATCAGCGAAGTCGAATAACCCCCACTTTTACGATGCTGGTTCAGGAAACGCGACCTGAACCAGCATACCAATTTTTACCATTACCAGAAAAGAATATAAAGCACTGCGATCAATGCAGAGAGTATCAGTGCGCCTGCATTGAACTGCACTGAGGTTTTGAACATACCCGGATCGTAGTGAATAGCCTTTTCATCCACACCCTTCTTTTCAGTGAGGGTAATCACCACTACAATCGCAGCGAGGATGATAAAGGAGAGTCCCATTCTATCGAGGAACGCCCATTCAGGGAAGATGAACTTTAATCCGAGCGAAACCGGAAGAGTCAGGAGCGCTGCCCAGAGTGCAGAGTTGGTGGTTGCGCGTTTCCAGAACAAGCCAAGGAAGAAGATTGCAAAGATACCGGGGCTTACGAATCCGGTAAACTCCTGAATAAACTGAAATGCCTGATCAAGGGTCTTGAGGTTAGGAGCAATAAGGATTGCAATAACCAGCGCAACCGTGGCAGAGATCCTTCCAACCTTGACCAGTTCCTTTTCACCAGCATCCTTTTTGATTATGCCCTGATAAATATCCATTGAGAAGATGGTTGCCGTGCTGTTCATCATGGAACTGAGGGATGACACGATTGCGGCAACAAGTGCTGCAAAGGTGATTCCTTTCAGCCCGGTATGCACAAAGCTATTCAGCAGCCAGGGGTATGCCTCATCAGGCTTTGAGAGTCCTCCGGTTTCCTGGGTAATATAAAAGGCAGCAATGCCCGGTACTACAACGATAAGCGGCATGATCAGTTTCAGGTAGCCGGCAAAGAGGATACCCTTCCGTGCTTCTTCAAGGTTTTTTGCAGCCAGGGCACGCTGTGTGATATACTGATTGCAGCCCCAGTAGAATAGGTTTGCAATCCACATACCTCCGAGTAATACACCCAGACCCGGGAGCTCCTTGAAGTTCGGATTATCAGGAGACAAGATCATATCAAATTTTTGGGGTACCTCACGCACGAGGGTTGAGAACCCTGCAAACACACCCCCCTCTTTTCCGATAAAGTCAAGCGCTAAATAGGAAGTAACGAGACCGCCACCAATCAGGAAAATCACCTGAATAACATCTGTCCACGCCACTGCCTTTAGTCCACCATACAGTGAATAGAGTACGGCAAATGCGGCAAGACCAATGATGCCGTACATCAGATCCACACCCATGATCGTTTGAATGCTTAGGGCACCAAGGTAAAGAACAGAGGTCAGGTTTACAAAGGTATAGAGGAGCAGCCAAAAGATCGCAAGACTGATACGGACACGCTTATCATACCTGAGTTCCAGGAACTGAGGCATCGTATAAATCCCCTTTTTCAGAAAAATGGGCATAAAAAACTTTGCGATCAGCAGCAGGGAAATTGCAGCCATCCATTCATACGATGCGATCCCGAGTCCGATTGCATATCCGGAGCCGGACATACCAATGAACTGTTCTGCTGAAATATTGGATGCGATCAGGGATGAACCGATTGCCCACCAGGTGAGTGAACGCCCGGCAAGGAAGTAGTCACTTGAATCTTTATCGTGTCCTTTTTTCTCACGGGACACCCAAAGTCCGGTTCCGATAACCAGTGCTATGTATCCAAAGAACACAAGATAATCTATCAGGTCAAAAGCCATACAATACCTTTAAGAAAAAATGGAGCTTTTCAGAAAATGGTTTTCAGAAAAATTTGTTTCAAGGGTGGAAATTATAAAATATCCGAATGATGACAAGAATCCGGAGCAATTTTTTATTGAATAAGGGGCTATCAATCCATAAACAAAACAAAGATTATTTGGATTGAAGCAAAAGCGTCCTGCAATTTTGAATCGAGTCCGGACTTTAGTAAGTTAGTCCGGGTTTTACGGAGGAATCATTCCGTTAACTTTATTTATACCTGATTATGCACTGAAAAGAGAGAGATGGAAAAAAAATTCAAAGAATTTGTGGAGGTTGTGTACCGCCTCCGGAAAGAGTGTCCCTGGGACAAAGAACAGACTAATCAGTCTATCATGGCGAATACGATTGAGGAAGCCTACGAAGTAGTTGAATCCATTGAAGACAACAATGATGAAGAACTGAAGAAAGAGCTGGGAGACCTGCTGCTGCACGTTGTATTCCATACCGTGATTGCGGAGGAACGGAAGAGCTTTGGGGTTGAAGATGTGATCACTGGTATTACCGACAAACTGATACGTCGCCACCCCCACGTGTTTGGTGATGTGAATGCGGATGATTCAGAGACGGTGAAAAAGAACTGGGAGATGATCAAGATGAGTGAGGGGCGGAAATCTGTCATTGACGGAATACCGAAGCACCTCCCTGCCCTGATCAAGGCATCACGCATCCAGGAAAAAGCTGCAAAGGTTGGTTTCGACTGGCAGGATAAGCGGGATGTATGGAAAAAGGTTGAAGAGGAACTTGCAGAGTTCCGGCATGCAGAGGCACACGGCACCAGCAGCGAAGCTGAGGAAGAGTTCGGTGACCTGCTGTTTGCACTGGTCAATTATTCCCGTTTTGTGAATATAGATGCGGAACATGCACTGCGGGGTACGGTGGAAAAATTCTCTTCCCGGTTCAGGTTTATTGAGGAGGAGCTGGGGAAGCAGGGTACATCGATCAATGATGCATCTTTTGAAGCTATGGATGCATTGTGGGAGGCGGCGAAGAAAAGGAAGTAAAAGAACTGACCCGACCG
>JAEXTR010000035.1 GCA_023406915.1 Bacteroidota bacterium | reverse complement strand
GGGAAGGATGGGTTTAAAACAGAAACAGACCGCCGGGATGGCGGTCTGTTTCCAACAATATCCAATAATTATTGCAGTTTGAAGACAACTGGGATTGACATCTGAACTTTAACGGCTTTACCACGTTGCTTTCCTGGTTTGAATTTTGTCTGAAGTACGGCAGCTACTGCAGCTTCGTCGCAACCAGCGCCGATGCCTTTCACTACTTCAGCCTTTGAAACGTTACCATTCTCATCAACGAAAGCTAAGATGTAAACTTTACCTTCAACACCGGCTCTTTTAGCAATTTCAGGGTACACAATCTTGGATTGAATACCACCGATACCACCGATAGGTTCCGGCATTTCCTCCACAGCAACGAAGAAGGTAGGTTCTTCTTCCATAATTTCCTTACGTGAACCACCATCATTCTGAGGTGGAGGCGGAGGAGTATTGACGGTTTCATTTTCGTCAAATTCAGTATCAGCAAATTCGATATCATCCAGATCCGCAGAAGATGTAGCCTCAACAGGGGTCGGCGGCTTCGGAGGAGGCGGTGGACGATTCTCTTGCTTTGTATGCGTAATTTCTTCAGTCTGAATAATTTCCTGAGCTTCGTCCAGTTGCATTTCCTGCTTTTTTAGGTCAGGGAAGAACTTGAACGCAACAATCAGGAGACCCAAAACCAAAATCAGCGAGACTTCGATGACGCGCTGATATTTCGCTCTCAGGTCAGCTTTTGGAGTTTTATACTCAAGCATTGTATACCTCCTATACGGGCGAAATTGAGTGGTTAAAAATAGTAAAACAGCGTAAAAGTATCAAACCTTTTGTATGTTATACGAAAAATATTTCCTTTTGTTCCTAAAGGAGGGAAATATTTTTTCTGGCGAGTACTACCTTAAAAAGGATAAAGAGTGCCAGCCCCAGCAGCAGCCCGATACCATCAGCCACAAAGTCCAGAATATCTGCTGATCTTCCGGGTATGTACATTTGGTGTAACTCATCCATCGCTGCATACAGCAATCCTGCAGCCAGCATAAAAAAGCCTGCACGCTCATTCAGCAGCCGGTAACGTGTCTGGATTGAAAAGGTAAAAACCATCAAAAAACCGAGGACAAAAAACGCACCGGTATGGATCAGCTTATCGCTCAATTCCACACTGGGCAGATTCGATGCCGGCAGTGATGTCATCACTGCGAGAAATCCCCAGTAGATAACCAAAACCGAAACAGAAATGATTGTCAGCTTACTCTTTGACAATGGGATCAAACTTATTCCTTAAAAACTTAATAGCTGAAGGTATTCCCTTCACCAGGTCACTCGCCACAAATCCATATTCGGTGTATTCTTCAGCAAGGATATCCCCGGTCAGACTGTGAATATACACACCTGCCAGAAGTGCCTCAGTTACCAGGATAGACTGACTCATCATACCTGCAAGCACACCAGTCAACACATCTCCTGATCCGAATTTCGCCATACCGGGATTGCCGGTCGTGTTAATGAAAATTTCTTCATATGGCGTGAAGATAATCGTCCTCGGTCCCTTTAACACCAGATAACTTTCGGTATCCCGAACGAAAGAGAGCCCATAGGCGAGCATATCTTTTTTGATCTCCTGTGATGGAACGCCGATCAGGGCTGAAAACTCACCGAGATGCGGTGTAAACACTTTATCACGAAGGTCGAAGGAATCATACCCTTTCTGGGCAATAGCATGAATGGCATCGGCATCTATTACTGCATTCACACCCGGGAAGGTCTCAAGAAAGTGAGCAACTGCCTCCACCGTTTCAGGGTGACGACCAATTCCTGAGCCAAAGGCAATGAGTCTGGATGCATGCACTGAACCCGAAAGCTGCTCAATAGCTTTGGGGGTAAGATATGGCTTCCCATCGTCATCATACAACTCACCCACCAGATCAGGGTAATGCTGATGTGCTAGCTGAGCAATACTTTTTGGGAATGCAAGTCTTGAGGCACCGGTACCAACCCGGAAAGCTGCTTCAGCAGCCAGTAGCGCAGCACCCGGAAACTCAAGCGAACCGGCAATGGTAAGGAGTTTACCTGAGGAGTACTTATTGATGGAACGCTGTTTTACGGGAAGGTTGTTGAAGGCATCTGCTGCCTCAATCAGAAATGTATCAACTGGCGGAAGTGGGGTTGGCATGGCATCAATTCCGATCCCTGCCTTGAGCACCAGTCCACAATAATCTATGGCGTTTCCAAAGAAAAGTCCCGCCTTTAGATCACCGAGGGTAACCGTATAATCGGCACGGAAGACGATCTCACCGTACCCTGTATCGGCGTACAATCCGGATGGAACATCGACTGCAATTTTTATCGCATCTGCATTATTGAGGTACGAGATAACTTCGACGAAGGGGGATTTCAATTCACCGGTGAAACCGCTCCCCAGCATTGCGTCAATGATCACATTGCATTCCGCAATGAACTTGAAGTCCTTTTTCGAAGTGTATACTTTAATCGCAAGAGGGAGTTTTTCTTTTGCCATGCTTTCGGCAATAGCATAATTAGTACGGCAGTCAGCGCTACAATCTTTGGGTTCGAACAGTGAGAGCACCTTTACCTGAAATCCGGCGTTGACAAAATGCCGTGCTGCGGCAAATCCATCACCACCATTATTTCCCTTTCCGCAGATAATGGCTATCCTGTCCCTCTCTTTATGCAATCCGGCAGCTGATATTATCATTCTCGTAAAATTTGCGGCTGCATTTTCCATCAGCACCAGTCCGGAAACACCAAGTTTCTTTTCAGCCAGTGAATCCAGTTGCCGAATCTGATCAATAAAATAAAGAGGGATCATTATGGCCTCCCGACCTCAGGTCATCAGTTTAAAAAGGCAGTGATAAGATCTATTAATCTTCCGGGTACAACTCCCATAACCACAACCAGCATTGCTGAGATCATAACACCCAGCAAGGCAGAACTTGAATATGATGAAACCCTTAATCCGGCTTCTTCAGGTTTGTTAAAGTACATCACCACGATAATCCGGAGATAGAAATACACACTGATTACACTTGAAAGCACACCCATAATTGCGAGGAGCGTGTTCCCACTCTGCAGAGCTGCATAAAACACATAATACTTTCCGAAGAATCCGGCAAACGGCGGTATGCCTGAAAGGGCAAACATAAAGAGAGCAAGTAAACCTGCAAGCACAGGATAGCTGAACCCCAGTCCTGCATACTCAGGTATCTGTAAGTGGTTATCACGCTTCCCTTCTATTATAGAAATAATACCAAATGCGCCAAGGTTCATAAATGCATAGGCAGCAAGGTAAAATACGATACCGGCATAACCATCACTGTTGCCGCTGGCAAGACCAATCAGCATATACCCTGCATGCGCAATCGATGAGTAGGCAAGCATTCTTTTAATATCGTTCTGTGATATCGCAACAATACTGCCGTACAGCATGGAAAGGATCGCCAGCACTGTGAGCACAGGAAGCAACTGCGGAAGCAGATTGCCAGACATAATCGGGTAGAGTACCAGTATCAATGCAGAGAACGCCGCTGCCTTACCTCCCGTTGACATAAGGGCAGTAACCGTAGTGGGTGCCCCCTGATAAACATCCGGTACCCACATGTGGAATGGGAATGCAGCAATTTTAAAAGCAAACCCGATAATAAACAGAACCATTCCTATTACAAAGAAAGGCTCCTTTACAAGAGTGGCAATGTTTATGCTGATGGTATCGAGCGAAAGTGACTGGGCACTGCCATAAATCAGTGCAATACCGTACACAATAAAACCGGTTGCAAAAGAACCAAGAAGAAAATACTTCAATGATGACTCAACAGACTTTTCCCGCTTTCTGTTGAAGCCCGCAAGTGCATAAAAACAGATCGACATCTGCTCAAGACCAATGAAGATCATCAGAAAATCTTTAGCCGAGGCAATCATCATCATCCCCAGCACGGATGAAAGGAGCATCATATAAAATTCGGAAATCGGCAGATCAAGCTTTTCAAAGTAATCCTTGGACAGCAGAACAACAATTGCGGCACCAAAAGTAAAGATAAAGTAAAAGATGTGCGTTATGCCGCCAAAAGCAACCATATTCTGATATGCGCCAACAGATCCAAGGGTCAGGAGCGAATAGTATGATGCGCCTGCCAGTATAAGCAGGGTTACCAGCCACACGCCTCTGACACTATTCCTCGCAAGGAGGTCGTAGGTGATCGTCAGCAGGATTCCTGCTGCTACCAGAATAAGCGGAAAGAGATTCCAGAAGTCTGTTAATGTAAAGCTCATATAGGAATAACCCGAAAAACTTATTTTACTTAGTTATTTGTAAAGACACTTTTCAGAATGCTGTCTGATGCCTGGGCAGTCATATCCAGATACGGTGACGGATAGATACCAATCCAGACGATAAAAATCAGGAGCACTACAATAATACCAATTTCTGTGCTGGTCAGGTCAGTGATCTTATCAGTATGCTTTGCAGTCACGGTACCGAAACATACACGCTGATACATCCATAGCATATAGACTGCTGCAAAGATGACGCCTGAGGCGGCAAAGATAGTAAGCATCCAGCTGTTAAGCACCGTTGATTTAAAGGCACCTGTCAGAATAAGAAACTCACCCACAAACCCGTTTAATCCAGGAAGCCCGATAGAGGACAAGGAAATGATTAGGAATAGTGTCGCAAACACCGGGACGATTTTTGCAATACCGCCGTAGTCACTGATTTCTCTTGTATGGGTACGCTCATAGATAAATCCTACCATAAGGAAGAGTGCGCCGGTTGAAAGTCCGTGGTTCACCATCTGAATCACTGCCCCCTGCATTGCTTCCTGATTCATGGCAAAAATACCAAGCACTACAAAACCAAGGTGAGACACAGATGAGTATGCCACCAGTTTCTTCATATCCTTCTGCACCATTGCAACCAGTGCGCCATAGATGATACCGATCACTGCCAGCACCGAAATCAGTGGCGCATAGGCAATTGCTGACTGCGGGAAGAGTGGCAGACAGAAACGAATCAGACCGTAGGTACCCATTTTCAGCAGCACGCCGGCAAGGATTACGCTACCTGCGGTTGGTGCCTCAACGTGTGCATCCGGCAGCCAAGTATGCAGTGGGAAAAGCGGAACTTTAATGGCAAAGGAAAGCGCAAAAGCCAGGAAGAGCCAGCGCTGGATTTCCTGAGGTATATCAGGACCAACTTTATAAAGTTCAAGCAAGTTGGTAGTGAAGTATCCCAACGCAGCTTCCTCAGAACCGTATATTGCAAGCGCGATGATAGCAACAAGCATCAGCAGGCTGCCAGCCATCGTATAGATAAAGAACTTCACAGATGCGTAGATACGGCGTTTACCACCCCAGATACCGATGATAAAATACATTGGAATCAGCATCGCTTCCCAGAAGATGTAGAACAGAAAGAGGTCAAGGGAAACGAATACACCGAGCATTCCAACTTCCAGCAATAGCATAAAGAAGGTAAACTCTTTCACCTTGTGCTTAATAGAGCCCCAGGTGCTGAGAAGCGTAATCGGTGTAAGGAAAGTGGTGAGCAAAACGAGGATCAGGGATATGCCATCCAGACCGATATGGTAATCGACCCGAAGGCTTTCAATCCATACAATCTTCTCAACAAAACTGAACCCTTCTGCACTCTGATCAAAGCCGGCATAAATAAAGAGCGATACCACAAATGCCACGATTGATACTGCAAAACCGAAGATCCTGACCAAATGGTCACTGTTTTTCGGAAACAGCAGGAGAAGCAGGGCACCGGCTAACGGAAGAAGCAGGAGTATTGATAATAAATGTTGTTCCATATTACAAGCTTGAAATAATCCAGAATAAAGTGACAAGAATACCAACCACCATAAAAAGTGCATACAGCTGTGCAACACCTGTCTGCATCTTCCTGATCAACTGCGCAACCGACTCAACAATCGTTGCCAGCACATTGACCAATCCATCTATAAGCTTTACATCGGTGATCTTCCATAAGAATGAATCGGAGACTTTCACAATAGGATTCACCACGGTTGCGTCATACACTTCATCAACATAGTATTTATTGAGCAGCAACCGGTACAGCCCCTTAAATCGCTGAGAGGTAGTATGGGCGATGTCATTGCGCTTCAGGTAAATAAACCGCGCCAGATAGATAGCTCCAGCTGCAAGTACAACTGAGAGTACCATCAGCAACAGTTCGGTAAAATGACTATGGGAGCCGTGATGCGCCAGTTTCTTTTCGGCTGCTGAAAAGATCGGATGAAGCCATCCGGCAAACAGGTTACCATTTTCACCAACAAATACAGCAGGCATTCCGATCCAGCCACCCATGATGGATAATACCGCCAGTACGATCAGTGGTATGGTCATCACCTTCGGTGATTCATGGGGATGAACATGATGGCTGTCGAACCGGGGTTTCCCTTCAAAGGTCAGGCTGACAAGTCTGAACATATAGAATGCGGTCATCAGGGCTGTCAGCACACCGATGAGCCATACAAAAAAACCTTTTGAGGTGAACGCATGCCAGAGAATTTCATCCTTACTGAAGAACCCGGCAAAAGGCGGAATCCCGGCAATAGCTATGGAGGCAATCAGAAATGTCAGATACGTGGTGGGCATATATTTCTTCAGTCCACCATAATTCTGAATATTCTGTTCCTCATGCATACCGTGGATAACGGAACCCGCACCAAGGAAGAGAAGTGCCTTGAAGAAAGCGTGCGTCATGACGTGGAAAATACCTGCGGTGAACGCGCCGACACCAAGCGCCAGGAACATATATCCAAGCTGGCTGACGGTGGAATAAGCAAGCACCTTTTTAATATCATTCTGAACCAGACCAATCGTTGCGGCAAAGAATGCAGTCAGCAACCCGACTACTGCTACAACGGTCATCACCGTGGGCGCAGAAGCATAGATAATGGAGGTTCTGGCAACCATATACACTCCGGCTGTCACCATGGTAGCGGCATGGATCAGGGCTGATACTGGTGTTGGACCTGCCATCGCATCTGGTAACCAAACAAATAGTGGTATCTGTGCAGATTTACCGGTTGCCCCAATAAAGAGGAAGAGCGCAATCAGTTCAAGAATATATGGCTGTCCGCCAAACAGGGCTACACGGGGCAGTACTTCGGAAAAGTTCAGAGAGCCAAAAAACATAAAGATCAGGAACATACCGATCAGGAATCCAAAGTCACCGATACGGTTAACTACAAAAGCCTTCTTTGCTGCATCACCGGTGGTACCCTTTTCAAATTTCCGGTCATACCAGAATCCGATCAGCAGGTAGGAACAGAGCCCCACCCCTTCCCAGCCGATGAACATCACGGCGTAGTTGCCTCCCATCACCAGCAGCAGCATCGAGAAGACGAAGAGGTTCATGTAGGCGAAGAAACGG
>JAEXTR010000020.1 GCA_023406915.1 Bacteroidota bacterium | reverse complement strand
ATTCTGTTCATCTCCTCTGCCTTGTCTTTCGCAGCACGAAGATGCTGTTCCTGATTTACGGCTTCGGTGATGTTATTGACAATGAATATTGAACCTATTTTCTCGTGTAACTCATTTCGCATCGGATCAATAACAATTTCACCCCAGAAGGTGCCTGGAGACTTTCCGTAACAGAAAACTCTCGCACTGAGACTTTCGTCCCGCATCGTATGCTGCATCAATAGCTGTCGTGCATCATTTGATGATCCTGGACCAAAAAGGATTGAAAACAGATCGGTACCTTTTACCTCCTCGAATGTATAACCGGTCAGCTTTTCAAAGGCACTGTTCACCCACGTAATCTCTGAGTTTAGGTTAGTGATGATCACCGAGCTTGTAATCTGACTCGCCACATACGATAATCTTGTGATTTCCTTTCGTAGTTCAAGGCGTGTTTTCTCAGCCAGAACCCTTGCGGTGATATCATGAAATCGAATAACCAGCGCCTCAATATTCTGATCATTCAGACTGTTAATCCCTGAACCGGCGAGGGTTCTTTGCGATCCGTCCTTGTGATAAAATACTGCTTCAAACTCGTATGGGTCTCCTTCATGTTTTATTATTGAACTAAAGGCGTTCATGAGTAATCCCTCTGCTTCAGGAGGAATCATATCATGCTTATCCGGGTTCATAAACTCATCGGGTGTAAAACCAAGAATTTTCTCAATAGCTGTATTGACATAGGTTAGTGTTCCCTCACGGTTAAACAGCATGAAAATGTCGGAATTATTATCCAGTATGAATTTATACCTGTGTGAACTCTTAGACAAGGCCTGTTCGGTGGACTTCAATTCAGTAATATCTATTCCTGCAGCCTGAAACTCAAAAGCAGATGTTTCCTGATTATATTGTACAGTCACTACCCATCGCTGCCATCTCACTGCATTGTGTTTCATCACCATCCGCCGCTCTATCACCGTCCTTTCAGGTGACTCAAGCATGGATTCAATGTGTGATTGAAATACTGGATGATCTTGCTTCGGTATCAGATTGAGAAGGCTTGACCCAATCAATGCTTCTTTTGAAAAACCCGCATAGATAGCAAACGCATCATTGCAATGCTTGATCATGAGATCCGTAGTGAAAATGATTATCAGTTCTGCCTGACGATCAATTATCTCAAAATAATTCTGGTCTTCTGGTTCTGGCTGCTTTTTCTTGAAATCATTGAGATTTCGTGCAACCAATAACAGACCGCAAATTTTCCCCATCTCAAAAAGTGGTTTCGCCTTTATTACACAAGGTGTAAACCCAGAGTTATCTATCATGATCTTTATCTCTGTCGGGGGCAGTTTCTCACCTTTCAGTATTCCATACTGATACTCATATGATTTTTGCAGATCTACTGGATGAACAAATTCGGAAAAAGAGCGACCAATAATCGGAGCAATTTCCTGGGCATTCCCTGGCTCAGTATCAGAACTGTAAGACGTTATTGCACCATCAATACTCAGTGTAATGGATATGGCGGAAAAATCAGGCAGACAAAGATTCTCAGGTTCCCGCTTAAACTCACTGAATGATTCCTGTACAGCATTGAAAGAAAGTATAACCAGAATGAACCCGGAATCGAGCGCCTCATCCCGATAACCAATGACGGTAAACCACCTGCTGTCTGAAAGGTACAGATCGGGGTAATCGAAGGAAAAAAAGTCAATTTCACCTTTAACCAATGAATACAGATACTGTAATAGATAATCTGCTGAGCGGTTACCACCGGACGCATATTTCTGATACCGTTCAAATATGCCTTCGCCCAGTGATGGAAGTCCGGGGAAACCAGTCTGAAGTTCTGACTCTTCCTTCCAGCAATCATCTGCACCGGTTACCGTCCCCATTTTATCAATTATTGCCACGGATGCGGTAATGAAAGTCTTCTTTCTGTTCAACTCACTTGAGGCACCTGAAAGAAGGAGTACCTGCCCTCTCGCCTCTTCTACCCAGTCGATTATTCTTGATTGTGAAAGTGAAGTGCGCTCTTTACCATAGTCTTCATCCTGCTGAAGCTTTCGGACAGAAGAACACTGAAAATCGATAAGGAAGCGCATAGCAGGATTTTCATGCTGAATTAATACTGCTACAGGGAAGCCCTTCCTCAGATTAGCAGCAATTTTCTCTTTGAAACTTTGTGAACCTCGTCCAACTGATAGATTTCCACGCAACACTAAATAGACGAATTCTCTTCCATCGTCAGCAAAGTGATGGGGAATAACCTCTAAGGGGATAAACCTGTTTTGGCTCGTAATAAAATTGACGACCGGGTGGGTTGTTGATATGGTATAATCTTTCCGGAATAGCGAAGTGACCGTCTGCTTATCACTTTCCGGAATGAATGAAAGAATTGCTTTTCCGGATAAGTGCTCTCTGCTGTATCCCAGGAGAGTAAGCGCTTTCTCATTAGCATCCAGTATTTTTCCATCTGGAAGCTGAACCAGGATAATAGCGTCTTGCAACACTGAAAAGAGGGTCGAATAGAGCATCTGATCCGAAATCCTGATGACTTTAAAATGAAACTAAAAACTAAATATAAGGAGTTCCTCGTAAACAAGGAACTGCTGTTTGATATTCAGATATTAAAAGCTTAGATTTTACTATCTTTTCAATATGATTTTATAATTAATACTCCTACGCAATGACAGAAGATACCTTTTTCAGTTATAACAGTATTCCCGGTTTTCAAAATCTATTTTTAGACTATTTGTACGATTTTGAGAAAGTTGACCAGTTTTATCAGTATGATTTCAGGGATACCGGTGCTTATCCCCGAATACTTGAAGCCGTCTGTTCTAAGAAACGAAATCATATTACAGAGTTGCCCGGAATCCTCACCAGGCAATACGATGGCTTTCTTTCTTCTGAACGAACTCAGGAAAACATCAATAAACTCGGGAAAAAGAATACAGTAGTTATTATTACAGGCCAGCAGCTTGGAATATTTGGCGGACCACTGTATGCCGTGTATAAAACATTAACAGCTATTAAACTAGCTGAACAGCTGAATGATGTGTTCGCCGATTATAACTTTGTTCCTGTATTCTGGCTTGCCGGGGATGATCACGATCTTGAGGAAGTGAGCGGTTTACACGTCTTTGATACAAATAATCAGCCTTCTTCGCTCTATTTTGGCACCAAAGAAGCTGAAGCTGAAGAAGAGACCATTAACCTGAAACAGGTCGGCACGCTTCCACTGGGAGATATTGTTTCTCCTTTTATCGATGCATTTAAATCACAACTGAGAATCACAGATTTTACAGATGAACTGGTTACTCTTCTTACACAGTGCTATCAATCGTCAGATACTTTCGCATCCTCATTCAGAAAACTCTGGTTTAATCTGTTTGACCAGTACGGACTCGTTATTCTTGATCCTCAGGACCATGAGATAAAAAGAATAATGAAACCAGTGTATGCCTATGAAGCAGAACACTTTAGGCGCCACTCCGAAGCCCTCATAATGAAAAGTGCCGAACTTGAAGAAATTTACCATGCTCAGGTCAAAGTACGACCAATCAATCTTTTCATGTTACATCAGGGGGAACGCTTTCTTGTTGAGCCAAATGAGGAAAACTACCGGCTCAGGAGAAAGAAAGTCCACTTCACTAAAGAAGAATTAATGAAGTTGATTGATGAACACCCGGAACGATTCTCTGGTAATGCATTACTTCGTCCTGTAAGTCAGGATTTTTTGCTCCCAACATTCGCTTATATTGCCGGTCCTGCAGAAATCAGTTATTACGCCCAGATTAAACCGCTTTATGAGTCATTTGGTGTACCCATGCCCCTTGTTTACCCGCGGGTTTCTATGACACTTCTCGAAAAAGGTGTGCAGAACTTCCTGAGTAAGTATGATTTCAGCATTTATGACGTGTTCGTAAGTCCCGAAAGATTCAAAGAGAAGTACATCGGAACCGTAACTGACCTCGATTTAAACCAAATCAGCGAATCGACTATCACAGGAATTCAGGAAGTATTTAAAAACCTCGAAAAGGTTCTCAGTCAGCTTGATCCTGGTCTCTCTGATGCTGTGAACAAGCAATCTGGAAAAGCGGAAGGGTTAGTAAAGGAGCTCTTTAAAAAGGCAACCGATGCTCAGAAGAAAAAGCATGAGGTAGTGTCCCGACAAGCGGAAAAAGCAATCCATGCCGTCATGCCACTTGGCGAACTTCAGGAACGTACAATTAACTATTTCTATTTTGTTAATAAATACGGACCTGGATTAATGAGATTACTCTACGATCAGGCAGAAATAGCAGCTTTCGAGCATCAAATCGTAAGGTTGTGATGGCATTAGTGCAATTGTATTGAGCGCTCAGTCTCCCTGTCAAACAAGTGTAATTTGGATGTGTCAAAATGCAGACGGAGGCTCTTCCCAGCCTCGGGTGCTGTTCTGGAGTTAATTCTGCCGGTAAATTGAGCACCTTCAAAGGTAAAATACAAATAGATTTCGTTCCCCATCGGCTCTACAACTTCAATAGTCGTCTCAAAACTGAGGCTTTGTTGCAGTGCAGCGCTGCCGTCTTCATCATAAATATCTTCAGGCCTTACACCAATCCAGACTTCTTTGTTCACCATGGCTGATGCTACCTGACCTGTTAGCTGCAGTTTATTCCCATTTTCGGTAATGACTTCTTTTGCACCACCGATTCTCCCCTTGAAGAAATTCATGGCGGGGCTGCCGATAAATCCGGCAACAAATCTGTTAGCTGGTTTATGATACAGGTTTAACGGCGTATCAATCTGTTGTACGAATCCATCTTTCATCACTACGATTCTGTCTCCCATGGTCATTGCTTCAACCTGGTCATGGGTAACATATATCATAGTAGCACCGAGTTTCTGATGCAACCTTGATATCTCAGTTCTCATTTGAACTCTCAGTTTTGCATCCAGATTACTCAATGGTTCATCGAATAAGAATACTTTCGGCTTCCGTACAATCGCTCTGCCAACAGCAACGCGCTGTCGTTGACCACCAGATAGTGCTTTTGGCTTCCGCTCCAGATACTCTTCTAACCCCAAAATTTTAGCTGCTTCCTGTACTCTTGCGTTGATTTCTTCTTTTGGAAACTTCCTGAGTTTTAACCCAAATGCCATATTTTCATAGACACTCATATGGGGATACAGAGCATAATTCTGAAATACCATGGCGATATCACGGTCTTTTGGGGATACATCATTGACAAGTTTACCATCAATGAGTAATTCACCGGAGGTTATCTCTTCTAATCCGGCAACCATCCTAAGGGTAGTTGACTTACCACAACCAGATGGACCAACCAATACTATAAACTCTCTGTCTTTTATCTCGAGCGATACATCTTTGACAGCAAAATTATTATCCTGATACGACTTACAGATATTCTTTAATACTACTTCAGCCATTTGTACTCCGTCAATAATTGCATTTTTTGCAGAAAATCAGGGAAAGAAATTTTAATAGGCTCCAAACTATCAATTTGAGCCCCATTTTCCAAATTCATTGCAGCAACTGAACACGCCATGGCGATTCGATGATCACCAAATGAATGCAGAACTGCTTCTTTTACTTTAACACCATTGCACATGAATGAGAATCCATCCGGATACTCTTCTACAGCAATTCCCATAGCCTGCAGATTATAAACGGTCGCCTTGATCCTGTCAGTCTCTTTAATCCGCAATTCAGAGGCACACTTGATGCTGAATCTCCCCTCTCCAAATGCAGCTATCATTGCAAGTATCGGTATTTCATCAATGATTGATGGTACTGATTCGTGTGGAATTGGTTTTGGTACGATATCCGACCAGGAAATATGAAGAGCTCCAAAAGATTCGTTACTGCTTACACCCGAAACAGAAGCCTCAATGTTTGCCCCCCATTCCTTTAGAACATCGGTGTAGGTTAGTCTCAGGG
>JAEXTR010000342.1 GCA_023406915.1 Bacteroidota bacterium | reverse complement strand
TGTAGATATTCCAGTCTCTTACTTTACGAACAATATCTAATAATTTTTCCGACTTATATTAATCTCAACAAATTGTAAACAATGATTCTGTTAAGAGATTCGTATTTTATTGTCTGAAAGTTTGAACGGTCGTTATGAGAATGACTAAGTAATATGCGGGATACCGGAAATGATTCAGAGAGTACTTGCGACTGAACAGAACAATAGTTCAGGCACAGGAAAAAAGCGTCTCTTCGGAGAGACTCAGGAAAGAAACGGAGCCAAATATTTTGAGTGATGTGCATTATGATATTCAATAAAATAAAATAAAAAAGTAGAACTTAGAAATACCATAAATTTTTATTGATTTTAACATAAAGTGGATATTATCGAAAGTCAAGGGTTATTTTTTCGGGCTTCGTTTTTGGCTGAAAATCGGCGAAAATGCTGGTAATAGGTGTTTCACCAGATTGTGGTAGGCGATTCATTCAGCAATTATTTGTCAGGTGACGATCAGGCACACCTTGTGATCAGAATGCCTCACCGATACCAAAATGTACCTGAAGCACATCAAAGAAAGGTTTTTTAAAGACACTGCGAAGGTCATCAGGATCAATTGCCCGGATACCGAAATCGAGACGGAATGCGAGGATCTGAGTATAGAAGCGGAAACCGAAACCAACTGCAACGGCAACCTCTTCAGGTTTGAAATCACTGATTTCCCGCCAGGCGTTGCCCGCATCAATGAACAGGGCTGCACCAATGTTTTCCAGTGGTTTATAGCGCAGTTCGAGACTCCCTTCAAGCATAAATCTGCCGCCGGAAATATAGTTTACCACAGTACTAATATTGCTGGAGTCAACTGTTTGGGGGCCCAGCTCCCGTGCCTTCCATCCTCTTACAGAGTTACTGCCACCCACAAAGAACAGATTCGTGACCGGAATATCACCAGGGTTCCCCTCAATCATATTGATGGTACCTGCGCGAAGCTTTGACGCAAAAATCAGACTTTTTGAAGCATTCAGCGACATAAATGCAGATGCACTGAGCTGGAGTTTTGTGAATGAGAAATTATCGTACAGTGATTCATTCACGTAAGAGAGAAGGTAAGGGATCAGGTTGCCTTCCTCTACCACAGCACTGAAATTATATCCTCCGGTTGGAAAGATCAGATTATTTGCATGCTGAGCACGAAAATCGAATCCCAACCCTGCGATGAAATTCTTAAAGCGCACCGACCGAAGTGCAGGGAAGGCAAATTCTACATAGTTAAAGCGGTAATAAGCGCTGATAAAGTTGAGGAATGTATGTACAGGCAATTCAAAATCGAACCGTAATAGCGACTGATATTGCAGAGCGTTAAATACCTGGAGTTTCTGGAGTTCGTACCCGAACTCAAGTCTGCCGGTTACAGGAAGGTTAAACATAAAGGGCTGCTCGATGGTCGCCCTGAGCGATGTATAGCCTGCAACCCCCTGATCGTCGATAGAGAAAAAATCACCGAATTTACCGTAATCAAGTGAGAAGAGGTCCTGCAAAGCAATAGCACCTTCAATGGAGAATCTGCGCGCCTCACCAAAAAAGTTCTTGCGTGTGTATCCAAGACCCAGACCAATGTTCAGCGCATTCTGGCGGTTATTGAGGAGGAGTTCGGGCCCCATTTCGTTCATTTCTCCTACAACACCGGTCAGGAGCACCGGGACTGTTGAATCGGTAGCCTGTGCGATATTCGGGGCGAGCTGCACGCTGGAGAATAGTCCAGTACGGTAGAGACGCACCTGCGCCTGACGAATTTTAGAGAGATTGTACACTTCCAGTGAGTCTATGTTCACCAGTCTGCGAAGCATCCCTTCCTCAACGGAGGATTCACCCGGACCACTTTTTTCTATATCCACACCCGAGATATGATACAAATTTCCGGTGGAAAAGTAGAGTTTACAATCAACCCTGTAATCTGCTGTATCCATGATGATGAGGGTACTATCAGACTTTGCATACATAAAACCGTCATTTACCAGGAGATATATGGCTTCATCGATTTTCTGTTTCACAGATTGCTGGTTGTAAAGCGCTGTAGTATCGGGACGAAAGAGATTATCGAGTCTCCACCGATATCGCGCCGGGTATTTCTCAAATCCGAAGAATTCAATCTTTCTGAACCGGGATGGGACACCCTCATTGATGTTATAAATCAGGGCGTATCCGGCTTTACTATGCTGTACTGCGTATTCAATACGGGTTTCAAAGTAGCCCCTTTCCCGGTAAAACGTCTGCAGTGCCTCTACATCAATCTGGATATTGCTGCTATCAAAGTAAACGGGACCTTTTCCTATTGGAGTGTATTTTTCAAGAAACTGCCATATACCGGGTGGAGTCTCCTGAGACACAATCACCGTCTGGAGTTCACCGGAGGAGAATGAATTATTCCCCACGAACTGGATAGATTGTAGTTCGTTACTCCATTCTTCGTGTTCATCCGTCTGAGCTACTATTGAACATGACGTAAGGAGCAAAAGAAAAAGCAGTATGTGGCTAATATGCTTCAAAGTCTCTGTTTACCACCTGGAATGGGGGGAAATCTGTCCGGAAATAAGCAGTAATAAAGTTAATCATCTCCTTATTCTGCAGTCTGGTATCAATGTAGAGTTTCGCCTCGTTATCCATATCAAAGCCGTAATGGCTTGCATAGGTTCGTTTTTTTGCGAAGTCAATAAGATAGAGAAAAACCTCACCACCGGAGTTACCATAAAAGTATGAACCGGTTGAATAGACAAGAATCTTATAGGGGATACCGGAAAAGTCGCGGAAAAAGGTTTCACCTTCCCTGACCTGACCCTCTAAAAGCGGTGTACGATAGTGTACCTGTACCTGTTCCCTCTTATTGGTGAATGCCGTAAACTTCACCCCATATTCCTTTACCGAATTAAAGGAGCGGCCGCCTATCACTGATTCCGACTCATTCTTATCTGTACGCTCAACCAGAAGGGTATCAAAGATATCTCCATAGATCAACCGCACCTTTTCCTTCAGAGTGAGTGAAGTAACGGGTTGGTCGTTACCCGGTGAACCCGGCTTCCCGTTCTCACCGCATCCTGAAATGAGAAGGAGGAGCAGAAGTGTTGAGAGAGCGATAATTTGTTTCATAATGTTATACCAAAGAATGAAAAAAGAAAAGAGGATGTCCCGAGTCCGGAACAGTAAATCAGGGTTCCGGTGCCTGAGACAGCCTCTTTCGAATAGTTGCAGAACCTGAATCGTCAGACTGCCATAATTTCCTTTTCTTTGTGCTTGAGGATATCATCGATCATTGTAATGTGCTGATCAGTCATTTTCTGCACCTTATCCTCCTGTTCTTTCAGGAGGTCTTCAGAGAGTTTATCATTTTTCTGTTTTCTTTTCAGGTGTTCATTTGCATCACGGCGCACATTACGGATAGCGACTTTGGCATCTTCCCCGAACTTTTTGATCAGTTTCACGAATTCGTTTCTTCTTTCTTCCGTGAGGGGGGGAATAGGGATTTTCAGATTCGTACCATCACTGATCGGGTTGAGACCCAGGTCAGCAGAAAGGATTGCCTTATCCACAGCCTGCACCATGGATTTATCCCAGGGGGTGACTGAAAGAGTATGGGCATCAAGTACGGTTACATTAGCTACCTGGTTAATGGGCATAACGCTACCATAATAATCAACCTTGACAGTATCGAGGAGGGCTGTAGTAGCCTTGCCGGTTCTTACGCGGACAAGTTCAGAACGGAGCGCTTCGATAGTTTTATCCATCCGGTTTTTGGCATCATTAACGATTGTTTCCATTAGATCCTCATAATCTGTAAAAAATCAGTACTTAAAAATAATGAAGATTTCCTAATCCTGTATCACTGTGCCGACGGCATCACCAGTAACAAGTTTGAGTAAATTCCCGGGGATATCCATGTTGAATACTACCATCGGGAGTTTGTTCTCCTGGCAGAGACTAACAGAGGTCAGGTCCATCACGCGGAGATTGAGTTTCAGGATGTCGATATAGGAGATGTGATCATACTTCAAGGCGTCAGCATGCTTTTCAGGGTCTTTATCATACACACCATCCACACGTGTACCTTTGATGATCGCATCGGCGTTAATCTCCACTGCACGGAGTGCAGCTGCGGTATCCGTGCTGAAGTATGGGTGGCCTGTACCAGCACCGAAGATCACAACCCGACCTTTTTCAAGGTGCCGTATTGCTCTGCGGCGGATATAGGGTTCAGCCATTTCTTCCATTTTTACGGCACTCATCAAACGTGTAAATATCCCTTTTTTCTCAATAGCGTTCTGAAGGGCGAGGGAATTGATCATGGTAGCCAGCATGCCCATCATATCGCCAGTGACGCGGTCAATACCCTGATCAGCAGCGTTCAGGCCACGGAAGATATTTCCGCCGCCGATCACGATCCCAAGCTGGACGCCGATATCGTGTACCTTTTTAATTTCTTCTGAGAAAAAATCGAGCACTTTAGGGTCGATCCCTCCGCCTTTGGTCCCCATCAGAGATTCACCACTCAGTTTGAGCAGCAGCCGTTTATACTTCAGACTTGACATAGCAACCTTCAAAAAAGTGAAAAAAAAAGGGGCGCTTCAAAAAAGTGCCCCTCGTCAGTGAAACTGAATTATTTGGATGAATCACCCAACTGGAACCGTGTAAACTTCACGACCGTTGCGTTTGTGCCACTGGCTTTATTCACCTGAGCGACATATTCTTTTACGGTGAGTGAGTTATCCTTGGTGTACACCTGCTCGAGCAGACAATTTTCCTGGAAGTACTTATTGAGTCTGCCCTGAGAAATTTTCTCAAGCATATTTTCGGGTTTACCTTCTTTTCTGGCGAGCTCTTTATAGATCTCGAGTTCAGAATCGATGGTAGCCTGAGGAACTTCATCACGGCTGACAGACACAGGGTTCATAGCTGCAACCTGCATTGCAAGATCTCTGCCGCAGGTATAAAAAGCGGCGGCATGTTCAGCAGGAACCTGGCTGAGCTGAATGAGTACGCCAAGGCGTGAGCCGGGGTGTATATAATCAACGATGATACCATCTTCAGAGGATACGCGGGTGAAGCGGGAGATTTCAGTTTTTTCGCCAACTTTACCCATGGTTTCTTCGATACCATTTTTCACCTCAACACTGGAGTTGATCAGTTCTTCAACGGTGGTAACCTGTGATTTCTCAACGGTATCAAGCACTAACTGTGCAAATTTCACAAAATCGTCTGATTTTGCCACGAAATCGGTTTCGCAGTTCACTTCCACCATGACGGCGTTCTTCTTATCATCTGAAACGCGTGCGAGCACAATGCCTTCACTGGCAGAGCGGTCAGCCCGTTTTGCAGCAATAGAAGCACCCTTTTTACGGAGGATTTCAACTGCTTTTTCGAAGTCGCCGTTGGCTTCTGCAAGAGCTTTCTTGCAGTCCATCATACCGGCACCGGTTTTATCGCGTAATTCTTTTACCTGAGTTGCTGAAATTGACATATTTTCTAAGCCTTATCCTTGATTCTCTGATTTATTATTCTGTCTGTCTTCTCTTGGGCGGCGGAAGCGTTTCGGCCTGTCATCCCTTTTATTATCCTGGCTGCCACCTGCTTCTTCTCTTTCCTTCATAC
>JAEXTR010000260.1 GCA_023406915.1 Bacteroidota bacterium | reverse complement strand
ATTGACCATACTGTGCGAAAACTTCCTCTTTACTTCCTGCGTCAAGTACCGCCTGTTGGGCTGGGATTGTTTCGGAGAGGTACTCAAACTCCCGCTTCAGGTATGTGTCAATTCTCTTTCTGTCTTTAAGTTCACGTTCTCTGAGATGCAGTAATCGAATAAATGCCGTAACTGTCTCAAGTACTGAGTCAAAATCTTCACTCAACGCTTCATGGGCTGATAGAAACCTTGAGGGTAGTATGATAGGGAAACCCGTTTCCTGGTCCTTGCAGATTCTCAGCGGTGAATGCTGTATAATCTTCAGTACTTCATGTATTTCATTTTGTGTAACACATCCTTCAGAATTTTTCCTGAGGTGCATTTCTTTAATGAATTCTTTACCGAGGAATGAGAATGTTTTTCCGAGCTGCGCAGGTGTTAGAGGTTGGGTACATATCAACGAAGGGATACTCTGGATTCCGGAGAAATCCTGTGAAGCAAGAGAATTTTGAGAGTGTTTATTCTCTTTCCTAAACGTGTGGGTCAGCTCTCCATCCGTACAGATCACATTGCCCGCATTACCATGAATATAGAAGTAGAACGTTGCTGGTATACCTTTGAAGCGGATGATTCGTTCCTGGTGTGCTATGCAGACACCCTGGATCGGTGAGGGAAGTAAATGATCAAAAAAATGGAGTACATTTTTCCTGGCACGCTTGAAATCTCTTCTGACAACAATTGATTGTCTGCCGGGTGAGCAGCAGAATTCAAGAAAAAAATGATTCGCACTGTTTTCAACCTCGATGATCAGGGTATCCTTTTCCTGTGAAAATGCATCCAGGAATGTTGCACCCTCCAGAATCAGCGACAATTCATCTGTATATCGCGAAAGAAGAAGGTAGTTACGGAGCATGAGGCTCAGGCACCATGTTCTTTAACGATTCGTCGCAACCATTTCATGAGGAAAAGCACGACCAGTCCTGCACCGAAGAGACCAATAAAATTCATTAAAAAGAAGTTCTCCTTGCTTTCAAATGAATTCCATAATCCTGAAAGAAGTCCGGAGAGCTTTCCACCTATTGACATCGCCAGGAACCAACCTCCCATCATTAATGCCGTGAAGCGGGGGGGGCTGATTTTTGAAACAAGAGAGAGACCCATTGGGCTCAATGCCAGTTCACCTAAGGTTATAATAAAATATGTGCCTACCAGCCACATTGGAGATACTTTCTCGGTGAGTCCAAGTGAATAATGAACTGCTGCAATCATCAAAAGTGGAGACAGAGCAGTTACAAAAAGCCCAAGTCCGATTTTTCCAGGTGTAGAGGGCTCCCTTCTCTTTCTGTTAAGAAATGCAAAAAATCCAACAACAACGGGTGTCATCAGAACAATAAAAAATGGATTGATGGACTGAAACAATTCAGTGGAAATAAGTTTCGTTTCTTTTTCCACAGGTGGGTACTGATCGGGTGTTACATTTTGAAAATAGTATGTAGGCACTATTGACTTCAGGGTATCACCGTTCATCACGACGACTTTTCCGTCAGTATCAATCGAATCAGGATACAGACGCACGTTTTCAACAAATCTGAATGTGTTCGCAACAGATTCTACTGACTCAGGAAGCGCTCGCTTCGTGTAATTCTGTGCCCAGAGTGTCAGAGCAGCACCATTCTGGTAAAAGATCGCCCAGAATACAATAACCACGAGGAAAATAATAAGAAGTGCTGCGATCGGTTCCCGCTCTTCCTTTGAACTTCGGAAGAGAAGGCTAATATAAAAGAGAGCCACAGGAATGCATGCAAACAAGAATGCATCAAGAGAGTCGGAGCCAAATACATTACCTGGAATGATCCACCCAAGGATTCCGGCTGCAGCGGCTGGTGCAAGGATAATACCGGTAATTTTGGGAAGTGACATATCCTCCGGTTTCTTTGGCTTCAGGACATCGGCAGAAAGAACATGTTTCTGACCCGCAAGAAAGATACCGACGCCCAGAAACATTCCAATTCCAGCAGCGATGAAAGCATAGCTCCATCCAAACTCATTTCTTAAATATGCCGCAGCAAAATTGCTGACAAACGCGCCTATATTGATACCCATATAAAAGATATTAAAACCGCTGTCTTTCTGATCTTTGTACTTTGATTCAGAGTACAGGTTGCCAACGAGTGTAGAAATATTCGGCTTAACGAAACCGTTTCCCATAACAATCAGCAAAATCGAAATCCAAAAGGTAGTGAGATCGTGAAATGAGAGTCCGATATACCCTAATCCCATCAAGATTCCACCGATAATGATAGATTTACGATACCCAAGTACACGGTCTGCTATCAGACCTCCGATAAAAGGGGAGAGGTAAACAAGCGCAATGAAGGTGCCATAGATATCAGCGGCTGCCTCCTCTGACATACCCATACCACCAGTCACATTATCAGTGAGATAGATGAAGAAGATACCAAGGATCAGATAGAAGCCAAACCGCTCCCACATTTCTGTGAAGAAAAGAATGGGTAATCCTTTTGGATGGGATTTAAACATAGTGTCAACCTCTCAAGGTGGATGAATACTTATTTTGTTGCAATTATGAAATTTAGAGAAAAATGATTAAAGTACCGTGACCAACCCGGATTACTTTTTCCGTGCGGCAATCAGAATTACTGATGTATCCCTGGGCGCCTTCCCCATTTCTATATCGGTCATTGCAAGTATCTGAGGTTCGGATATCAATCCGGTCATATCGATAATCCGTCTAGACTCACATATAAAGATATCAGGTACCAGAGCACCGGCATCGCCGAACGTTGTCAGTTTTTGGATCAACGCAGGGATTGATGACTTCACTGTATCGGCTGAAGCCTGCTCAGCAACGCAATCATTAACCTGGAGCCGGATCGTGCCTTCTGTATCTATGATTCTGCAATCCGTCCGGATTTCGTGAAGTAAACCCAAAAGATGCTTCTTTTTCCGTGTATAAGTAAAAGCCCTCAGACCTGAAGTAGCGGCAGAAAGCTCAAGCTCTGCAGCCTTACAATGGAGCGATATAGCAGCAAGTTTCTTCAATGCTGCATCATCCATTTCGGTGATCCCAAGCTCTTTAGTTCTCATCTCGTTCGAACCTGTCGCAGTGGCAATCACTTTTTTATTCTGGCTGTCGATCTCAATAGTAACTTCAACAGTCTCGGGAGCTGCCCCCATACTTAGTACCGAATTGACTGCTTCACTCCTGAGTGCTATCAGATCACTTTCATTCGGATTTATAATGTTGCGTTCCACTGAGTCACGGATAATTCCGAGTGCTGCTCCGATAGCTGAAATCACTTCACAGTTTTCAGCTATCCGGTGGGGAATACTCATATACTGGGCGGTAAAAGGTACTATTGCAGAGGCACCACCACCACCACCAATAAACTCAATCAGTGACTCTTCCAGCTTATACTCTCTTGAGAGCTGTTTTATTACTGGTTTGATTTTTGCAGCGGACTTCTCCAGAATAGTTTCAGCAATTTTTTCTTTCGGAGTTTGAAGTTTCTCTGCAAGTGAAGAAAAACAAGACTCCAGGGAAGTCTTGTTTGCGCCTCCGTGTCCAACTTCCTTCACAAGACCCAGAAGGTATGATGCACATGTAGGAGTGACAGTGTAATCACCCTTTCCTGATTTTGGAGTAATTGCAAGATAATCGGCAGGATCGCCTTTTACGGGGCAAACCTGATTCAGAGTGATCTCAGAGAAATCTGCTCCTTCGGCAAAAGCTGCATAACCTAATTGAGCAATATGGGCTGACCGGGGACCAGCATCTATTATCTCGTTCCCTTTTATTCTGGGAACTGAGCCACCAGCAATACCAAGGGTTCGGACATCCAGCGTTCTCAGATACAAACGGTTTTTACCTATCTGAGCGCTTTTCACCTGTGGTTTTCCATTTTTTATGACTGAGATATCCGTTGAAGTGCCACCTACCTCTAGAAAGATTCCATCCGAAATCTTTACATACATAAGTGCAGCGGCGACACCTGCAGCCGGTCCGGATAGCATTGTGAGGATAGGACGTTTCCTCATCTCATTAATATCCATTATCCCACCATCAGATCGCATTACCATTAAAGGTGCGTTTATACCGCTATTTCGAACTGCAATTTCTGTCATATTAGCCGTCTCAAGCATTTTAGGCATCATGCTTGCATTGATCACTGCGGTTCTCGTTCTTACCCGTAGTCCGTAGAGTTTCGAAATTGAGCTTGCTGGTGTAGCTTGAAGTCCTGCTTTCCGGGCAGCTTCAGCAACAAATTCTTCATTCTCAGGATGATCGACTCCAAAAGCTTCAGAGGCAACGATAACTTCTGCACCCTCTGCAACAAGTTCATGAAGGAGTCCGGGGATTTGTGCTTTCCAGTTGTCTCCTGACACATCCACATACCTGAACCGGGTATTCAGAAACTTGCCTGGTGAAAGCTCAATTCCTTTTGGGTCGCTTTCTTTTTTTGCTATCCTTCCTTCAAAACCACTGCCCATTCCAATTACGCCAACCGTGGCGACATCGCCCTCTAGCAGGGCATTGGTAGCCTGAGTGGTTGAATGTGCTATGAGAATGACTTCCTCAGCCATGATTGCAGCCTGTTTCATAAGAATCAGCATTGAGTCAACAACTCCGCGCGCAACACCTTCATGTGCTGTGTGGGTTGTTGGAACACAAGCTTTGCCAATGACAGAATAATCCGCGATGTCCACTGCAACTGCATGGGTGAAAGTGCCGCCTACATCAATACCAATTTTAATTTTTCTCATAGTTCACCAGGTGTCTAAAAATAAAGAAATGCTGCTGCAATAATACCAAAAAGTGCAGCCAGCCAGGTGTAGGGGATAGTATTCCAGAGGATCTTCTGCACATCAACACGCATTTCATTTGCGAGCCATACATTCTGGGTATTTGTCGGGTCACTGATACCCTGAATTTGTCCCACTGCCATCAGGATGCCCATTATTGCACCGGCATTCAATCCGCTTGCAAGTAGTATTGCTGCAAGTCCATAACCCATACCCCACACATTCAGGGGTCCCCTATAGAGTGCCAGGGGAGCAGCTACAGAAAAAATCAGTATAAATGCCCAACGAGATTCAGGTATTACAGCCATCATTACAGGTTTCAGCAGGGTGAGTACCGGCCAACCAGATGGGTACAATGCTTTTACGATGTCTCCGCCAGGTCCCATGACCGCATTCAGCAGCATTCCTATTCCAAGCATGAGGACTACAGCCGGCATTACTACCGCTCCACCTTCCAGTACTGAGCGAATAAATGTATTCAGACTATTCTCTTTGCGGGTTGTAATAAAACCGAATAAGAGCCCCACAATGAAGGAGGCAATGAAGTTAATATTGAACAGTAAGATCAGTAGCAGTGGCACCAGCGGAGTGAAGTATGCACCCCAGAAAAACTTATTCTTATACATTGGGTGGAAAGAGCGGATCATTGCTGTAACCATCACGAGAATTATACCTCCGCCTATCAGAAACTTCAGCGCAGTAACTGCGAAAACAGTAACGTTGGCAATCATATCTTTCATCTGATCCGGAAGAGCATTAAAACCAAAATATGCTGCAGCAATCAGGATCGCGGTAATGACTGTTTTGAACAGAATTCCTCTCAGGTTTATGTCATTACCATCACGATACAGACTTATAGTAATATACACCAGTGCAATGATGATGCTTATAGCAAACATTATGAGGGCGAACGTGCGCACCTGATCGACTTCAAGTCCGAGTTCCTTATAGACAGCCCAGTTCCCAACATTGAAGATACCACCGATACTGAGTCCAAATAGGAAGATTCCCACTGTTGTAACACCACCTACACCAACAGAAGTCAGGATGGGGAGTACGACGGTAGCTACCATGATGATAGCCCCCAATCCGCCAAGTGTTGTAAAGAGCAGGATAATCATTATTAGCATGATGACGGAAATCGTCCAGGGTTTGTCTCCGGAAAGTTCTGCTCCGATTTTGATAAACCGTTCAGCAACACCGGTTTTCTGCAGCAGAATGCTCAGCATACTTCCGAAGATGGCTATGGTATATGCTTCAGTAAGTTTCGTTGCACCTTTGCCAAGAACAAATTCAATGATATGGAGTGGCGCGACACCAGATACAAGAGGAATCAGGAACGCCATCAATGGAAGCGCCAGTAATGCCGGGATTTTCCTAAAAAACATCAGGACGGCAAGGGTAAGAAAAATAATGAGGACGAGGAGTATCTGTACGGATTCCATTGGATAAATGTTTGTTTCTTTTCCGAAAGATACGAGTTGATTTGCTACTTAACAATTCCTGTAGTATTTTTATAAGAGATTCAGTTTCATTTTCTTTCCGGTTACCGGTGTTTTATGCGTTTCCGATTCATACTCTGTGTACTACTCTTTCACGGCATAGCTGCCGTTTTTCCGCAATCGATCGGGATTGTAGGTGAGCGGGACAGTTCTGCGATTGCAACTGTGTTCAGAGTAGCCGGATTCACTACAGCGGTGCTTGGGATGAAAGATGTGCAAAAGGGGGATGCTTTAGCACAAAAGATTATTGCTCTCTACACATCAAACAAGTCTGCCTTCTCGTTCCAAAAACCACACACCGACAAACTGGTTAACTATCTCAGAGAGGGGGGAAAAGTGTTTATTCCCTCACTCACAGGTAATGATGCCTTTCTTTCGCGAATTGGAATTTCGAAAAAGAGCACGAAGAAGAATAGCTCCGGTGATGACAAGGGAGGTACCTTTACTTCCCGGCGTGTTGAGGAGATGAGCGGCCTGCTTGACTCAGTAGCTTATCAGCTTGATGCAGCTGCTGGGTGGAAAGAGTACCATTTTGAAAAGACAGGCCTGGGTACGCTCCTGAAGCGATCACTTGATGAAGGAGAAGTGCTTATTTGGTGTAACCCAAATCTGACCTCCCTTAAAAGATTTCGTTCATTCTTCCTGCTTGATAAAGTCAGTCGGAAAGAAATTTCTGTTTTCACTGCCCTCATGAAATCCTTCTTCTATTGATTAAGTGACTTCGCTGCATGACTCCTGCAAAAAACAATCGTACGCTGATCCTGAGTGAAGAGGATACACGTCGTTATGCAAATGAGTGTCTGCAACCTGATGGTTCTCAGCTCTCTGAAGCAATGATTGAAAACCGTATACTCCAGGCAGATATCACTAATGTATTACCACTTCTGCCTGCATCCTTCGTAGACCTCTTAATCATAGATCCCCCATATAATCTCAGAAAAAACTTTAATGGATTACAGTTCGGACTCATGCAGGATGAAGAGTATGCTTCGTGGTTCAGGATGTGGTTTGTACCTTTACTGCGGGTATTGAAACCAGATGCATCAGTTTATATCTGTACCGAATGGAGGACTACTCCGATTATTCAGTCCATTGCGGGAGAGTATCTGCGAATCAGAAACAGGATTACATGGGAACGTGAAAAAGGGAAGGGAGCAATGAATAACTGGAAAAACTGTTCTGAGGATATTCTGTTTCTTACTCATTCTGACAAGTACGTATTTAATGTTGATGCTGTAAAACTAAAAAGGAAAGTTCTTGCACCATACCGGTCTGATGAGGGGAAACCAAAAGATTGGGAGGAAACAGTTGATGGCAACTTCCGCAGTACTCATCCATCAAATTTGTGGACTGATATTTCTGTACCTTTCTGGTCGATGCCTGAAAATACTGAACATCCCACCCAAAAGCCGGAAAAACTGATAGCCAAGCTTATTCTGGCATCTTCTAACCCGGGAGATTTTGTTTTTGATCCTTTTCTTGGTAGTGGAACAACTGCTGTAACAGCTAAAAAGCTGAAGCGGAGGTATTGTGGTGTTGAGATTGATCAAAAATATGCTGCGCTTTCTGCTGCCCGGTTAGTCAGGTCTGAAGAGGATACTACCATTCAGGGATACGATGGCGAATGCTTTTATGAGCGGAATACTCTTCAATACCTGAAAAAGAAAAAGGAATAATTCCGTTTATTCTTCCTTTCCCGGTGTTGCTCTGTTTCCTATCTTACTTCTCTCTGTTTTGTGTGTGTTGAATTATCCTTAAAGGAGTCACTTATGACAAATGTACTCGGTATCCGAGGATACGATTATATTGAATTCTACGTAGGTTCAGCCAAGAAATGGGCTTACTGGTTTGCAAAAGCTATGGGAATGAACCTTACTGGATATGCTGGTCCCGAAACGGGCGTAAAGAATACGGTTTCCTACCTTCTCACCCTGAATAAACTGCGCATTGTGATTACTGCCCCAGCCAACCCCAGCGCATTTGAAGTTTCCAATTTTGTACATATCCATGGTGATGGGGTGAAGCGTTGGTCACTAAATGTCGATAATGTTGAGACTGCATATAATTATGCCGTGGCTCATGGTGGTATACCTGTGTCAGCTCCAGCCAAGTACAACGATGAGCATGGTACAGTATATGAAGCGGCGATCAAGCTTTACGATACTGCAGAAATTGTTTTTATAAACTATGATGATTATAAGGGGGTTTTCAAGCCTGGTTTCAGTGAACCGATTTCATCGTTTATCGTTGAAAGAAATGATACTGGACTTAAGGTGGTTGATCATATTGTGG
>JAEXTR010000258.1 GCA_023406915.1 Bacteroidota bacterium | reverse complement strand
ATCTTGGAGAGGGCCACATCCAGAATTTTATCACCTTTAGTTTTTATATGCCTGACCACAACAGTCAGTTTAGGATATGCTTTCCTGAGTTCTGCCTGTATAAAATGAGCCTGCCAAAGCGCGAGTTCACTTGAACGGGTTCCTATGACGACAGTATCTTTCACGGGGGTTTCTTGTTTCTTCACGGTTAGTTTCTTTCATCACTGTTCTCTCTCGGATGAAGTTCGAACAGATCTTTTATGGTTGCCATATACAGCATGAGTTCATTGACATTGAGACCAGATTCAGCCACGTGCCGCAGCCTGACGGTCGGGTTATGTAGCAATCTGCCTATCAGGCGCTTGCTCATTTCATCCATTTTCTTGAAATCTTCTTCGGTAACCTTGTGCTTGATCTTTTCCATCTCATCTGCCCTGATCCCTTCAAAAAACTCTCTGATCATTTTAATCGTGGGAACAACCTCAAGCGTATTATACCATCCAAACAGAGTGATCATCTCATCCATGATGATTGACTCAACCCCTGGAATTTCCTTTTCCCGTTTCTTCAGGTTCGCATCGATGATCACAGACAGTGAATCAATGTCGTAATAAAATACGTTCTCAATCTTTCTGACGCTAACATCTACATCACGGGGCAGCGCGATATCCAAAATACAAACAGGGGTTCCCCGACGCTTCTTCATGACAGATGCGATATCCTGGTGGGTAATTAACACAGTTTCTGCACTGGTAGCACTGACGATAATATCAAACTGATGCAGAGAATCTTTATAACTGTCAAATGATAAGGCAGTTCCATGAACTTTTACCGCAAGGTCAACAGCTTTACTCTCGGTCCGGTTTGTAATGACCAGTTTGCCGATACCTTTATCACGAAGATGGAGCGCTGCCAGTTCACCAGTTTCACCAGCACCGATTACTAAAGCGGATCGGTTATGAAGTGAGGCAAACACCTTTTCGGTGATCTGTACGGCAGCATAGCTTACAGATACCGCACCTTCACCAATGCCGGTCTCTGATATTGCACGCTTCCCGACCTTGATGACTGAATCGAGAACCCTGTTCATGAGTCCGCTTGAAAAATGCATATCATTCGAGAGAGCAATTGATTCTTTTACCTGACTCAGAATCTGGCTGTCACCAAGCACCAATGAATCAAGACCGGAAGCGACACGGAATAAATGTCGTACGGCACTACAGGAAAAGTAGTTCCGGAAGTTACCCGGCGAAATACCATCAACTTTTTTAAACTGAAACAGAGCATCCTGAAGCTCTTCCGGCAATGCGGTGTCTTTTCTGGGGAATCCGAAAATCTCGGTTCTGTTACAGGTGGAGATAACAATACCTTCAATGAGGAGGTGTTCACGTAATCGGGGGATGAAAGAAATGATTTCCTCCCTGCTGAGATGAAATGCCTCTCTCATCTCAATTGGCGCAGTGTGATGGTTAATAGAGATGCCAATAATGTTCATAGCGTACTAATCAATAAAAATTATGGAAAGTATCGCCGAACATATTAATCAGCAAAAGTGAAAGAATTGCCAGGCTGTACCCAGCCAAAGAAAAGTAAATAACCTTCCTGCCATACCATCCAGCAAACATCCTGACGCCAACTGCTACACCATACACAATCCAAACGCTGAAACTTGAGATGAGTTTTGGATCAAACATACTAAAATCAGGAAATGCCTGAGGAAGCCATATTCCACCAATAGAAATAGAAATGGTGAGGTTTATAAATCCTAGTACTACTGCAATAAAACTAAGTTTTTCCAGCACCTCAAGATTTGGGAGACGGTTAAAAAAGATGCCATACTCATTTGACTGAAGCCGCCGGTAGAGAATGATAAACAGCACGCCGTATACCGCTGAAAGCGTAAAAGCTGAATAAGCCAGCAGCACGGTGAATACATGAAAACCCAGAAGAGAGTTTTTCAGTACCTCTTTCACGTCGACCAGGTCCTGAATGAAGGCAGTAGATAAGACCTGGAAAACTAGAGAAAAAACCAGAATGAATGACCCGGTGCGCTTGATATCAGTCATTAATTCAATTATGAAATAACAAAATGCTACCGAAAACGCCAAAACGGTGAAAATTTCAAACTTATTAGTAATAGGGGGATGTTCGAAGGTAATCGTTCGGGCAATAAGATACCCAGTATGCAAAAGCAGTGTAGTAAGCAGCGCACTCCGTTTCAAACCAGACAGGGATTCCTTTTCCCTGAGAAAGTCCACAATATATGCACCGATTGTCAGAGCGTAAAGCAGTGGCAAGAGGTAATTTAAAACATCTATCAAAGGCGTTTTGCCTGTACTGTTAGTAAAAACTTATAGTAACAATCTGATTCCCGTTTCGGGGAAATAAAAATAAATCAGATTAATATAGAATTTCTGAATTTTATTGGTAATTAAGAAGGCATTTTTTTTATACATTTCGTTTGAAAACAAGAGGATTGAAAAAATCATCACCTCCGTTTTCTTATCTTTGACAAAAACTCAGGTGTTATCCCAAGGTAAGAGGCGATCATATACTGGGGAACACGGTTGTCGATCTGGGGGTATGTATCCCTGAAACGGTTGTACCTGACTTCCGCTGGCTCACTGAGATTGCTGATAATCCTGTTTTGTGCAGCAATGTAACCATTCTGTACTATGATCCTGAAGAATCGTTCAAGTTTTGGAATAGCAGCATACATACCCTCCATATCATCCCGGTGTAATTGAAGGAGTACACTATCCTCAAGTGCCTGTATGTGATACAGTGCCGGTTTTCCAGTGATAAAACTTCCCAGATCAGCTACCCACCAATTTTCAATCGCAAATTGCATGGTATGCTCAGTACCCGCTGGATCAGCAAAAAACACCCTGAGACATCCACCTGCTACCATACTCTGGTATACA
>JAEXTR010000130.1 GCA_023406915.1 Bacteroidota bacterium | reverse complement strand
GATGAGTTGTACCTGTTGTACACCGAGGGGGTTCACATCATATTTCCAGGAGTTGTTTGCCTTATCAACTCCAAAAGAGCCAGGTGCCGTAGTTGCTGAGTTGATTTGCTCAATACCATTAATCTGGAAATTGAGTTCGTATGCCCCTGAACCTCGAACAGAATACGTGCCGCGCTCATTCTTCTGGAATCCGGATGAGAGATCGAGAATACCGCGGAGCCCTTCAACCGGTGCTGCCTTAATCTGGTTTTCGTCTATCGTAGATGAGGATGATGTTTGATCCTTGATGATTCTCTGCTTCTCTGCAACCACTACCACCTGATCCATCTGAATTGCTTCATCTTTCAGTTCGATCTTAACATTAGTGGTGCGGTCTGCATTTACCACGACTTGCGTCATCTTAGTTTTTGCATAGCCCACAAGGCTCGCGACCAGATCATAGGTACCGGGGGGGATATTAAGGATGACGAAGTCACCGTCTATATTTGTAGCTGCGCCAAGGGTTGTACCGCTGATAAGGATATTAGCACCAATCAGTGCTTCACCTGTTTTTGCATCAACTACTTTACCACTAATTTTGCCTCTTTGCCCTTGAGCGAATGCCACCTGTGAAAAAAGCAAAGGCAACAAGATTACAAAAAGGAATAGACAAGTGTGAGTTTTGAGGAATCGTACCGCAGAATTCATAGGCATCAATGTGAAAATTTTTGTAAATTTAATGTAAATCTAAATACAATTCTTCATAAAAAAAATATAATTGTAAAATACCGAGCCTTTTTTCCCCATTTGCTGGCGAACAGGTTCAGGTATTCGTATGCAACATCCATGAAAGAACCCCATGAAGTATTTCCAGAAAATCGTTATCACCATTGAAAGAGAATTGACTGAGCCATTCCTCAACCTGATCTACATGACTGAACCACACGGATTTGAGGAAACTGATTTCGGATTTCTAATATACTATCAGACTAAGGAAGAATCTGCCCGCGCCAAAGATGTTTTTTCCCGGTTTGAGGGCGAGTTTATTCTTGATGAGGAGTCTGTTGAAGATAGGAACTGGAACGAGGAGTGGGAGAAGAGTCTGGAGACAATAAGGATCAGTGATAATCTTGTTATCACCCAAAGCTTTAATCAGTATCAGCGCACGGGGGATGAACTGGTAATTCAGATTGACCCAAAAATGTCATTCGGTACTGGAAGCCATGAAACTACCCGATTGATTCTTGGACAACTTGAAAGTGTCCAACTGCGTGGAAGGAAGGTTCTGGATGTTGGTACCGGTACTGGTATTCTTGCTATCGCTGCTGTATTGCTGGGTGCCGAACAGGCACTGGGAATCGATAATGATGAATGGTGCCTGTTGAATGGAACAGAGAATGTTCAATTAAATCAGGTAACAGACAAAGTCGAAATCCGCCTTGCAGAGGTTGGCGATATTGAACATACCCAGTTCGATATAGTAATCGCAAATATCCAGAGGAATGTGCTGCTTGACATCGCGCATGAGTTGTATTTCAGAACTGCAAAAGGCGGGAGGATCATCTTGTCCGGACTACTGCACACGGATGAAGAGATGATTGAAAACGCCTACTCGGAACAAGGACTGAAACGCGAGTCTCTGACCCGAATGAACGAATGGATATGTATTGTATATTGTAAGGCGTAGGTTAAGATTCTTTGGAAGCTGATCTGTATGCCATCAGGTAAAGGGTTTATCCGTTCGTGTTCCTTGAAAGTAAGGAAAAGATTTACCGAAGCTTTTAAAAATCCACTACAGTTATTCAAAAGGATACTGAGAAGTAAACTTGTTAAGAGTTTCGCACTATTTCTTTTGTTGTTTTTATCCCTTCATATCGCCTTCCCCCTGCCGGCACCAAAACCCTATTCCAGGACAGTGTATGCAGCCGACGGCAGTCTGCTTAAGACATTTCTCTCTTCTGATGATAAGTGGAGGCTTCGGACTTCATCATCAGAGATATCAGCCGACTTCAAAAAAGCAATTATGGAAAAAGAGGATAAGTGGTTCTACTGGCATCCGGGAATCAACGTGTTTGCAGTAGCCAGGGCAGCTGTGATGAATCTGTTGAGCGGAAGAGTAACTTCAGGTGCTTCAACGATCACAATGCAGACGGCGAGAATGCTCGAGCCGGGCGAGCGAACGCTCGTAAAAAAGATTCAGGAGATGTTCAGGGCATTACAACTTGAGTTATGCTAATCAAAGGACGAAATCTTTGAGATGTACTTGTCGTATCTTCCTTTCGGAGGAAATATTGAGGGGGTTAAAGCAGCTTCCTATCTCTATTTCAACAGACCCCCTGAGAAACTGAGTCTTGCACAGGCAACTGCATTGGCTCTTATTCCAAATGACCCCAACCGTTTGCGTCCTGATAGGAATGGCGCCAGACTTACTGCACGTAGAAATGCCCTCCTTGAAGAATTCCGTACCAATGAGGTCTTTGATGACGGCACCATTGATGATGCTCTGAATGAGCCTTTGGATCAAATACGGTATAGTTTTCCAGACCGGGCACCGCATTTTAGCCTGAGAGCAGCAAAACTGAGCAGTAATGATATCGTCAGAACTTACCTCTCCCCTTCTATTCAGGATAAGGCTGAGGGGTTACTGAATCGTTACATGCCTGGGATGGTTCCATTGGGAATTAAGAATGCTGCTATCATTATTATTGATAATGCCACCATGGGGGTTGTCGGGTATTGCGGTTCGCAGAGTTTTCATGACACACTCCATTCAGGTCAGGTGGACGGCGTATTTGCGCTGAGATCACCCGGATCAACTCTGAAGCCCTTTTTGTTTGGAGAAGCCTTTGCACACGGATTACTGACTCCCAAATCCAGGGTACTTGATATTCCATCCGACCTGGGGGGATATGTGCCCGAAAATTACCGGAAGGGATTTGATGGATATGTCACGGCAAGCTATGCCCTTTTGAATTCACTTAATATCCCCGCTGTAAGATTGCTTCAGGAAACCGGAGTAGCGCCCTTTATCTCACTTCTTCACCGTGCCGGAATGGATGAAATATTCAAGCGAAAACAAAAGCTGGGACTTTCCTTGATACTGGGGGGCTGTGACGTAACCTTAGCTGAACTGACAGGAGCTTATACAATTTTTGCAAATGCGGGTTATAAGAAGCCAATGCACTTCCTTATTCCTGAGGAAGAAGATGCAAGAGACAGTATACAGGTTTTGGATCAATCAGCAACCTATCTTATTGCGACAATTCTTTCAGGCTTGCAGAGAAGCGACCTTCCGGCAGGGTATTCCGGTGACGCCAATTTGCCACGAATCGGCTGGAAAACAGGCACATCTTTTGGTAAGCGTGATGCCTGGGCTATCGGATTTAGTGTACGGTATACAATTGGTGTCTGGGTCGGAAATTTTGATAACACAGGATCACCGAATCTTTCGGGGGCTGAATCAGCAGTTCCACTTCTTATCGATTTATTCAATGCAATTGACAGAGATTCGGGCAAAAGATGGTTTCAGCGGCCCGAAAAAACTGGGAGAAGAAATGTGTGTAGTTATACCGGTATGCTGCCTGGGAAACTATGCAGTAGCCTTACAGAAGATTTCTATATTAAGGGAATATCCAGTGGTTCAGTATGTGATCTTGAGCAGGAAGTGAGCGTAGATAGCAGTTTGAAGATTTCCTACTGCAAGGAGTGTTTACCTGATAGTGGGTACATAAAGAAAGTGTATCCTCTCTATCCGCCGGAGCTGACCCTCTGGTATGAGTTGCAAAAATCACCATATTCACATCCACCTGAGCATAATCCTGCATGCACTGCAAAACTGAATACTGGGGGTCCAAAAATACTCTCACCAACTGAAAGTTATACTTATTACATTGAAAGCGAAAGTAATACTGAGGTTTTGTTTCAGGCTGCAAGCAATCCAAAAGTACGCAAACACTATTGGTACGTTGATGATGAATTTTACAGTAGCGCACCCCCATCTAAAAAAGTATTTTTCAGGCTAAAGCCTGGAACAACAAAAGTAACCTGCATCGATGATGCAGGTGGAAGCACAAGTGTGATCATGAAGGTTAAGGAGTATTGATAGATGCTTTAAAAATGAACATACGATAAGAAATCTGTTTATATTATCAACACTTCAACTCTTTTCACCCGTTTAATTTTTCACCACCATTTAACTTCTTATAAAATAAGTACTTACTCTTTTTTGACCACTTCTCAAAAAACCTGGTGTTTATTTACTCAACAACTACTCAAAAGCTACCCGTTATCTATAAATCCTATAACGCTTTATATTACAATTAGTTATAGCAATATTCCGTCTGATTAAATTATTGGCACGCAAATTGTAAAGTTGATAATAAAGTTTACATACACATATCCACATATATAAGGAATAAACACAATGGTAGCGTTATTTGTTATACTTAGCTTTGCCCTTTTTATCGGAATCGATATTTTAGTACTGCGTGCACAACGTAAAAAGCACCCAGCACTAGTTAAAGGGCTTGAACTTTACAACTTGCCGGTTTTTGGAAGAAAGAATCTTTTGGTCCCAGCAGGTATCATGCTTACAAAAGGTCATAATTGGATTGAGAAGGTTTCAACTGGTGTATACCGTATCGGGATTGATGAATTTATCACCAGAGCTTTCGGAGCAATTCAGATTCAGTTTCTTAAGCAGGAAGGTGATTCAGTTCAGAAAGGTGAGGTAATAATGGTTGGGAAGACCGGAAACAAATCCATCAATATTACTGCTCCCTTCAGCGGTACTATCCGCAAACTGAACAGTGATTTACGTGAACGTCCAGTTGCCGATGTGTTCGGTAATGACTGGGCATTTGTGTTGAACAGTGATGAAGCAATTGAGAAGGAAGTCATTCCTCAGCAGCAGCTTGCAACCTGGATTAAGGATGAGTTTGTTCGCTTGAAGGATTTTATCACCGGACAGATGCAGGAACCAGCCTATGCAGGCGTAACCATGCAGGATGGTGGTCATATTGTTGAAGGTGCTGTCGCACACCTGAGTGATGAATCTGTAAGTGCATTTGAACAGCAATTTATGAAGCACTAATTTCAGAACCTTTCGTCAACAGCAAAAGAAAGATTCACATCATGAATCAGGTTTATGATCAAATGAAATGTATCTGGATGGGATCAGCAGGCGTTGAATACAAGCTCTGCGACCGCGCATTCGACTGTGAGAACTGTCAGTTTGATAAGGTAATCCGTAATATGCTTGGCAGTCATGGTGAGGAAGGAATGCGCGGTTTTAACCTCGTACAAACCTGTGCAGAAAAGATTAAATCTGAGAAGTTTGATAATAACCTTATTTGGTTCAGAAATCATCTCGTTGGGAAACGCATGTTTGGAAACACTTCATCAATCGGATTCTCCCCTTTAATCAGATATCTGATTGATGAAGCCACAACCGTTACCTACGATACGAAAAAGGACGCATATCAGCGGGGTGAGACACTATTTACCATTAAAGGTGACTGGGGTGAAACCCCCGTTCCATCACCAGTGAATATGTCGGTTTGCAACTTCTTTGTCACTGATCAGAGTGTATTGCGGGCCGGAAATCAATGGATTGCTCTGGTGGTCTTTGACTCCCAGGATGAAACAGAATGTGTGATGGATGCAAAAGAATTTATCACCCAGCGGGATACGCTCTCAGATTATCTACTCTCATTCGACTATCAAAATTTACCCGTCGGCGAAACCATGCACGACGGTGCCAACCCCGTTAAATCACTCCACACGATTACGGGCATCACTAATTTCAGACGCCTTTTAGCAATGCTGCTGGAAGGTAAATAAGGAGTTTATGTATGTCTGCTAAAAAAGCAATTCTCTTCGATATCACGCTGTGCGTAGGATGCGGCAGCTGTTACGAAGCTTGCAAAGTTGAAAACCAAAACCAGACTGTTCCAACCAGATTTATGGAGGAACAGGGGTACTTAAAAGAAAGGTTAAACGCCGATACCTATGTAACGATTGAAAGGTTCACAGCAGGAAAAGATAAAGAAGAAAAGTTTCTGCGGAGAGCCTGTTTTCACTGCGAAGAACCAACATGCCAGTCAGTATGTCCTGTTGGTGCATTCAGCAAATCCGAATTCGGTGCGGTGTTATACGATGAATCAAAATGTATCGGTTGCCGGTATTGCATGCAAGCATGCCCTCATAATATTCCATGTTATGAGTGGAATGAACCTAATCCTGCAGTGACCAAGTGCATTATGTGTGAGCACAAGGTTTCAAAAGGTGGTGTAACCGCCTGCGCAGAAATTTGTCCCACTGAAGCTACCATCTTTGGAGACTATGAAGAGATCGTTGAGATTGCGAAGACACGCATAAAAGAGAGTCCTGATTCTTATTATCCAAAAGTGTATGGATTGAACGACAAGAGTCAGTTTGCCTATCCAATTGCAGGGGGATCATTGGTAATGTACCTCTCCCCCATTCCTTTTGAACAGGCAAACATGACGGTAAACCTGCCTCACAGACCGTTACCAGAGTTAACCCAACAGGCACTGGATAAGATACCATCAGTGGTTTCGTTTGGGGGACTTTTCCTTGCAGGAATGTATTGGCTCACAAAGAGAAAGAATGACATTGCGAAGGAGAAGAAAGAATCTGATCAGAAAGGAGGTAATGTATGAAACTGGGTAAAGGCATTTTCTCATTCTGGGGTTTGCTTGCAACAGTCTTTATATTGTTCGGTGCATATTCCCTGTATGTCAGGTTTACTGAAGGACTTGGTGCAGTTACTAATTTAAGCGATCAATTCCCATGGGGATTGTGGATTGGATTTGACATTCTTTGTGGAGTAGGACTCGCTGCTGGTGGCTTCACTATTAGTGCAATCGTTCATATATTCCATATAGACAAATTTAAGCCCCTCAGCCGACCAGCTATCCTTACAGCCTTCCTGGGATATGCATTCGTTGCTTTGGCACTGATGTTCGATATTGGGAAACCATGGAACATCTGGCATCCACTGGTTATGTGGAATCCGCATTCTGTGATGTTCGAGGTTGCATGGTGCGTCATGCTCTACCTTACTGTCTTGTTTATTGAGTTTTCCTCCTTCGCGATTGAGCGGTTCAAACTTGAGAAGATCGCACGGATAATGAAAAAAATTGTTGTCCCTGTATTTATTCTTGGTGTTATCCTTTCCACATTGCATCAGTCTTCACTTGGCTCAGTCTATCTGATTATGCCCGGGAAAATGCATGGATTGTGGTATTCATCCTTTCTGCCAGTGTTCTTCTTTATCAGTGCAATCGTCGTTGGGTTTGCGATGGTGATTTTTGAATCTTATACCAGTGCAAGGGCATTTAATCATTCATTGAATGTGCCTCTCCTTGCAGACGCATCAAAAACTGCTATGGCATTTTTGGGAATCTACACAATGTGGAGATTTGTTGACTTACTTATCGACGGAAAAGCTGGATTGATGTTTCAACCAGCATCCGAGACTTACCTGTTCTGGGCTGAGGTCATTCTTTTTTCGGCGATTCCCATGCTCTTGTTAATGCAGGAAAAGTGGAGAATGGACAGATTTAAACTGTACCTTGCTTCATTGTCAGTAGTACTTGGGTTCATGCTCAACAGAATGAATGTTTCAATTACCTCGATTACTGCTTCATCTGGTGTAACGTACTTCCCTTCCATTTATGAAATTGGAATCACTTTTATGATTGTGACTGTGGGCGTCCTGGTTTTCCGATTCATGGCAATCAATTTCCCTGTTTTTGAAGATCATCACTAACAAAACTATCCTAAGTTTTAGCCCGGTGAAGGTTTCTTTACCGGGCTTTTTTGTGTATACCATCTGGATTCCGACAGAAATGCATGAGTCCAAATGTTTGAGTACTATTGCGGCAAAAAATTGTTTTTCAGCAAAAATATTCGTAACTAAGGGTATATGAT
>JAEXTR010000066.1 GCA_023406915.1 Bacteroidota bacterium | reverse complement strand
AATTCACGGATAGCTTCCAGAATCTTATCCTGATTGATATCCCAGATGATAACCTTTGCGCCCAGTTCCAGAAACATACGCGCCATGATTTTTCCAATGCCGGCAGCACCGCCGGTTATCAGAACCGTTTTTCCTTTGGAGTCTTTCATTATGCAGCTTCCTGAAAGGGTGATATAAAAAAATATTCACTTACAGTAAAATAAGGGACCCACCATCATGATGCTTAGAAAATTGTTCAAACAATAATTCAAGATGTGACAGCCATCGGTTCAGCATTACTGGTGTAGTTTTCAGCAATGTTCCGTTCTGCTCATCACTCATTTTTTCCTCTCATCCAGAAACGACTGTCAGATGAAGTGTACGAACGTACATTTTTATGCGGAAAATGAATTTTTCCGTATCCATGTTATGTTCAAAAAGAAAAAGAGGTAAAGACGAGTGAAAGCAGTTGTATTCAAAAAGTATGGGACACCTGATGTATTACATATTGCCGATATTCCTAAGCCAATACCAAATGAAAAGGAAGTTCTGATAAAGGTAGCGGCAACCACGGTAACTTCCGGAGATGTAAAGCTGCGGAAGGCTGATCCATTTCTGGTAAGACTCTTCTTTGGGTTCACTGCTCCGAAACGTCCCGTCCTGGGAGTTGAATATGCAGGTACTGTTGAGGTAGTCGGAAAAGCAGTCACACAGTTTAAACCAGGTGACCGTGTTCTGGGTTCAATGGGTTTTGCCGCAGGTACATATCAGGAATACATTGTAGTCAAAGAGGAGAGTGTTATTACCCATATCCCTGAAGGAGTTTCGTTTGAACATGCGGCAGCCATTCCATTCGGAGGACTCACCTCGCTTTATTTCCTGCAAAAAGCTGGTGTTCTCGGTGGAAAACGTCTGTTGGTATACGGAGCATCAGGGGCACTTGGAACAGCTGCCGTGCAGTTAGCTGTCTACCTCGGAGCTCATGTAACAGGCGTATGCAGTAAAAGCAATACAAACCTTGTCAGGAACCTGGGTGCGTCAGAAGTGCTTAATTACGAGAATGGTATCCAGCTGGAGCAAGAGAGTTTTGACATAGTTTATGATACCGTCGGGAAGAGTCCATTTCAGCACTGTGTTGAAGCATTAAAACCAAACGGTTTTTATCTGAGGGCTGTTCACTACAGTCCTGGTGTGTTATTGAAAGGCATGATCGTTAATCTGACCAGCAGTAAAAAAGTGGTTGGCGGTGTTGTGAACGAGAAGAGGGAGGATTTACAACTCCTGGCGGAGCTGGTAAAGGCGGGAAGGTATCAGCCAGTAATCGGAAAGACTTACCCATTGGAAGAAACGGCTGAAGCTCACCGATATGTAGATACAGGCCACAAAAAGGGGAACGTAGTTATTACGGTTTCCTGAAAAGTAAAAGAAAGGTTGTAATGCCAGAATTAGCGAATACATACTGTCAGGCTATACTTAATGGTAGCCTCACTGAGGTACACACTATCTATCATGATACAGCGTACGGTTTTCCAATTCAGAATGACGATGAGCTTTTCTGCCGGCTCATTCTTGAAATCAATCAGGCGGGGCTTAGCTGGACAACCATTCTGAATAAGCAGGAACATTTCCGGATGGCATATGATGGTTTCAGCATACAGGCAGTTGCAGCGTATACAGATGAGGATCGTCATCGGCTGATGCAGGATGCAGGTATTATCAGAAACCGGCTGAAGATCGATGCTGCGATTCATAATGCTAAAGTGATCCTTTCTCTGAAGGAGCAGTATGGTTCATTTGGTAACTGGCTGAGGCATCAGCATCCGTTGAACCGGCAGGAGTGGACAAAGCTATTCAAAAAGACTTTCAAGTTTACCGGTGGTGAGATCGTCAATGAGTTTCTGATGAGTATAGGGTATCTGCCTGGTGCGCATGACCCGGGGTGTCCGGTTTATAAGAGAGTATTAGAACACAATCCACCATGGGTGACGGCAGTCGAAAAGTAAAGATGGTATTGTGTAGAGAGCATTGACACCCAAAATCCCCCATTTCCCGGGAGTTCCGTTTCCCTCAGCTATTTTGCTTGACTGATACTTTGAATTTTGTTTAACTTTGGATATACCATCGCAGGAAGTGTTATACATCCTGCGGTGGTAATTTTTTTTAAACAAATGAAATCTTTAATTGGAGCAGTAATGATCGAGACAGCAACCGTCTATCTGACTCAGGAACGTTTGATTGAACTTGAACGTGACCTAAAAGAGTTAAAGACGAATGGCCGCAAAGAAATTGCCCGCAAGATAGCAGAAGCCCGTGCACACGGTGACCTCTCAGAGAACGCAGAATATGATGCAGCCAAAGAAGAGCAGGGTTTGTTTGAACTGAAAATCAGCAAGCTGGAAGCTATGATCAGCAGGGCAACGATCATTGATACAACCAAGTACACAAAAGATACGGTGCACATTCTGGCGAAGGTAAAGATCAGAAATGTGAAGACAAAAGCCCTGATGAACTACGAACTGGTATCCCCAGAGGAGGCAGATTTCAAGCAAGGGAAGATTGCTATCACATCTCCGGTAGGTGCGAGTCTGATGGGTAAAAAGATTGGTGAGATCGTGAAAGCTAAGGTTCCGGCTGGAGTACTGGAACTGGAGATTCTTGAAATCGAATGAACAACAATCTCGTTACTGATGATTCTTTTATGCGTCTGGCATTGGCGCTTGCCAAAAGAGGACAGGGTACGGTAAGCCCTAATCCTCTGGTTGGCTGTATTATTGTGAAAAACGATAAGATCATCGGTACGGGATATCATGAATTGTATGGCGGACCTCATGCGGAGGTGAATTCCATCAGAAATGCAACCGAAGATGTTGAGGGTGCAGACCTGTTTGTTAACCTTGAACCCTGTTCCCATCACGGAAAAACCCCACCTTGTGTGGATTTGATACTCGAAAAAAAGATCAGGCGGGTTGTGGTTGGCACACTGGATATGAACCCGGTTGTTAGTGGTAAGGGTGTGCAAAAACTGGTTGAACATGGTGTTGATGTCAAGGTGGGTGTGCTTGAAGAAGAGTGTATGAATCTGAACAGATTCTTCTTTAAATACATAACCAAAAAGACACCCTATATTACCCTGAAGCTTGCCCAGACACTTGACGGGAAAATTGCGGATCTATCCCGTGACTCAAAGTGGATTTCGTCCGGTCCCTCGCGCAGAGTGGTTCATCTCCTGCGTTCACGTTATGATGCTGTTTTGGTTGGGTCGGGAACGGTGAAATATGATAATCCACGTCTTACGGTACGTATGACTGAAGGGAGAAACCCTAAAAGAGTTATTGTGGATTCTGATCTCTCACTCGGACTGAAGTATATCATCTTCAATTCCAGGAACGAGGGAGATGTTCTTGTGATTACCTCCAGAGCGAGCCGTGCAAAAAAAGATAAGCTGCAGTTATTAAAGGATAAGCATGTGCAGGTGGTGTTTGCACCGGTTGATGAAGATGGGCATATAAATCTGCGCGCGGCGATGAAACTACTGGGCGGAATGGGAATCAGTTCCGTACTGGTTGAGGGAGGCGGAAAGATTTTTACCTCCTTTGTAAAGAAGAACCTCTATGATGAGATCAGGTTGTTTATCAGCCCGAAGCTGATGGGTAGGGGATTGGATGCTTTTGGAGATTTGGGAATCTCATCCATATCAAAATCTCTGAAGCTTTCACTGAAATCCCTGGAACGCGTAGGTGATGATATGTACGCCGAACTCCGGAAGTAAGAAGTATTGATAACCATTATTCGGACAGCAGTATAGAAGTATGTTTACCGGACTGATTGAAGAGATCGGAACCATAAAAGAGAAAGTCCGCACCGGCGGGGGCTACTCGATCACTGTGCATGCTTCTTTGGTTACCGGCGACCTCCGCAAGGGAGACAGTGTTGCAATCAATGGTGTCTGCCAGACTGTAGTTACACTTACTTCTTCCTCATTCACTGTGACAGCTGTTGAGGAGACTTTGCAAAAAACCACGCTTGGCGCTTTAAAGGCTGGTAGTAAAGTGAATCTGGAACGTGCCATGCCAGCGAACGGACGATTTGGCGGTCACTTTGTACTTGGGCATGTTGACACTGTAGGCATCATCGAAGCTATCAAGCCCGGTGCTACCGAAGTTCTTGTTACTGTTTCCTTCCCCAAAGAATTTGAAAAGTATCTTATACCTGTTGGATCAATTGCCATTGATGGAATCAGTCTTACTGTTGCCCGTCTTGAACAGAATACGTGTACGTTAGCGATTATTCCCCACACCTTTGAGAACACTATCCTGCGTGATAAACGTCCACGTGATGAAGTAAACCTTGAATTTGATGTTATCGGAAAGTATGTGGTCAGATCCCTTTCTGTTAAAGAGCCCAAGGGTATAACGCCAGAGTGGCTTGCAGGGCACGGGTTCTATGACTGACCCCCTCGAGCTTAAGGTTCTCCGCTTTATCCGCAAACACCGATTGATCATGCCGGATACGAAAGTGTGTGTGGCTTTAAGCGGGGGACCGGACTCAGTGCTTCTGCTTCACCTCCTCTTAAAATTCTCTTCCATTCTTCATTTCCAATTATTAGCAGCGCATATTAACCACAACCTGAGAGGCAAGGAATCTGATCAGGATGAGGAGTTTTGCATATCACTATGCAAGAGTTATCAGATACCCTTTGTTGCTGAATCGCTTGATGTGTCAGGTTATGCAAAGACAGAAAAGCTATCAATTGAAGAGGCGGGGCGAAATCTCAGGTACAGATTTTTTGAAAAAATTATTGATGATGGTACCTGTGATAGTATAGCGACTGGTCACCATCTGGATGATAACGCAGAAACCATGCTGATGAATCTGGTGACCGGCACCGGAATTTCCGGGCTGGCTGGAATACCAATACGGCGTGGGGAGTGGATCATCAGACCGCTGCTTGAGGTGTCAAAGGATGAAGTGCTGCATTATCTTCACCGTATGAAGATAGAGTATGTCACTGACCACACGAATTCACTGATTGCACTCAAGCGGAATAAAATCAGGCATCAGGTTATGCCTCTGCTGCAGGAACTCAATCCTGAGTTTGCTTCCGCCTGTATGCGCACAGCAACACTTTTACGACAATATCATGAACAGATCACCCGGAGTGTACTTCCTGCGGTGCTGGAAGGATCGTTCACCTTTGCATCCGGAAAACTCAGAATCAGGGAGCCAGAGCCGGATATTATTGATGCGGTGTTTGGTGAGTCAGTGCGGTTGAAGGTACGGGATACCTTTGGTGCTGAGTTGACTTACGAGGCAGTGGAGGGGTGTATCAGCGCGTGCCGTGGTAAATCCGGTAAAACCTATCAGTTAGGGCATGGGTTGATCTGTGTTTCTGAGCAGGATGGTGCAGTAATACTGTACGATGCGCCTGATGATAATGGGACGGAATCTGTGAGTTTTTCCGCAGGGAGCGGGGCTGCACTACCTTCTGTCAAGGTTGAAACAGAGGTGGTTCCAGTGTCAGATGTGAACTTTCTCCCCTCACGGGGCGTCGAATTTGTTGACGCACGTCTCATAAAAAAGGAATTTGTACTTCGTTATTGGATGAAAGGGGATTTTTTCATACCATTAGGGTTAAAAAATAAGAAAAAGGTATCTGATTTCCTGTGTGAGCAGAAAATTCCGTTTTCTGACCGGAGCAGGCAGGCAGTGCTGGAAATGGACGGAATGATTGTATGGGTCGTAGGCCTGCGGTTAGATAACCGGTTTAAAGTCACTTCCGAAACTACTGAAACAGTCAAACTGAGCGTGCATTATGATTGATAAAATCACCTATGAAAATTATACATTCACCCCATTTATCACTGAAGAACAGATTCAGGTGAGGATACGGGAGCTTGCCAAACAGATTTCAGAGGATTATAAAGGGAAAGACCCCGTTTTTGTTGGGGTATTGAATGGTTCATTCCTCTTTATGGCTGATCTGGTCAGGCAGTTTGTGGGAGATTGTGAGGTGGATTTTATCAAGGTTTCAAGCTACGGTAAGGAGATGCATTCGTCCGGTTCTGTTTAACTTTTAAAGGATATCAATGTTAAAGCTAAAGACAGGCATATTATTATCGTAGAGGATATCGTAGATACAGGGTTGTCCTACAGCTTCCTGAAGAGCCAAATCGACATGCGTTCACCGGCATCTACCGCCGTTGTAACCTTGCTACACAAGCCCGAAGCCCTGAAATATGATGTTAAAATTGATTATATTGGATTCGTTATCCCAAACAAGTTTGTCATTGGTTACGGTCTTGATCTTGCACAGCGATTCCGTAATCTTCGTGAAATTTATGCGCTAAGTGAAGAGTAAAAAAATTAATGTCAGAAAATCAAAAATTCAACATGGATAATAAAAATGATCAACGCCCCCCAAAAAGATCATCAGGCGGGGGACCGAATAAACCTGAAGACAATTTCGACTGGTCAAAAATAATCAGGATCGTATTCGGCTGGGGAGCTGTGATAGTTGCTGCGGTTGTATTTATGACGCTGTTCCGTCAGGACCCAGCTGAACACCAGGAAGTCACCTACGGAGATTATGAACGCTTCCTGAGCGACAGTATTATTGTAAAAGCCACGATCACTAAATCCGAGATCAATGATTATGTGTTCAAGGGTGAGCTGAGTGAATCACGGGATGTGAAGGGTACTTCCATCAAGAATTTTTCAGTCTATCTGCCTGAACCGCTCATTAATATGGAAAAGGATCGCTGGGAAGCCAAAGGGGTGCAGTACTCATTTGACAAACAGTCCTCCGAATGGCTGAACATTCTGCTGAGCATGATCCCATGGGTGCTTATCATCTTTGTATGGTTCTTCCTGATGCGCCGCATGCAGGGCGGTGGCGGGGCCGGAGGGTCCAGAGGAATCTTCAGTTTTGGAAAGAGCAAAGCAAAGCTTATCAATCAGTCCAGTAACAAGATCACTTTCCGTGATGTTGCTGGTGCAGATGAGGCAAAAGTTGAATTACAGGAAATTATTGAATTCCTGAAAGAGCCCTCCAAGTTTCAGAAACTGGGTGGTAAAATACCCCGTGGAGTACTGTTGTTGGGACCTCCCGGGACAGGTAAAACTCTTCTGGCACGCGCAGTTGCCGGTGAGGCTGGTGTGCCATTCTTTTCTATCAGTGGTGCTGACTTTGTCGAAATGTTTGTTGGTGTTGGTGCCAGCCGTGTTCGTGACCTGTTTGATCAGGGTAAGAAGAGTGCCCCATGTATCATCTTTATCGATGAAATTGACGCGGTCGGAAGGCATCGTGGTGCAGGACTTGGCGGTGGCCATGATGAACGTGAACAGACACTGAACCAGTTGCTGGTTGAGATGGATGGTTTTGAGCAGAACAGCGGCGTTATTATTATTGCTGCAACCAACAGACCTGATGTACTTGATCCTGCGTTATTACGTCCTGGACGTTTTGACCGCCAGGTGGTGGTTGACAGGCCTGATGTAAAGGGACGTGAAGGAATACTGAAAGTACATACCCGCAATACACCGCTTGCGCAGGATGTTGATCTTGAAGTCCTTGCAAAAGGTACACCGGGACTGGCAGGTGCGGAACTTGCAAATCTGGTAAATGAAGCTGCATTGTTAGCCGCACGCAAAAATAAGAAGCGCGTGGATATGGATGATTTTGAGGAAGCAAAAGACAAGATCATGATGGGTATGGAACGGAAGAGTCTGATCATCTCCGAAAAAGAGAAACGGACAACTTCGTATCACGAAATCGGACACGTGCTTGTTGCAAAGATGCTTCCGGAAGCAGATCCTGTGCATAAGGTTACTATCATCCCCCGCGGACGTGCGCTTGGTGTTACAAGTTATTTGCCAATCGATGAAAAGCATACATATTCCAAGGACTATCTTGAGACTATGATTACCTACGCATTAGGTGGACGGGCTGCCGAAAAGATCGTGTTCGGTCACTACACAACAGGTGCTGGTAACGACATCGAAAAAGCAACAAAAATTGCCCGCAAGATGGTTTGTGAGTGGGGCATGAGTGAACGTTTAGGCCCGCTCCATTATGGCAACAAGGAGGAAGAAGTCTTCCTTGGTAAAGAGATGCACAAGAACCGTGATTATTCTGAAAAGACGGCGGTAGAGATAGATGAAGAAGTAAGAAATCTGATTACCTCTGCCATGACCCGTGCTGAGGATATACTGCGGGAGAATATTGAGATGCTCCATAAACTCTCACTTGAGCTGCTGGAGCGTGAAATCCTTGATGCAGAAGAGATCGATAAGCTGATGAACGGGGAGGACCTTCCTCCTGTTCAGAAGTCAGCACCTGCATCGAAAAAGCAGGATCAGCAAACCGGGGATACGATCCCTGAACATGTAAGGAAGCTGATGGAAACCAGAACCAAGAAAGATGAAAGCGCTTCACCTTCTGAACCTCAGAGTGAAGCCTGACAGCATGTGGTTTCCGCTGATAAAAACAATATAACCTATACCGGCGAGCTTCTTCGCAAAACTATTCATTTGAGCAGCGCCGCCATTCCGGTCGGCGCTTTTCTTTTTTCAGAATCTGACTATCTCCTTATCCTGACTGCGTTACTGGTTTTTGCGGTCACGGTCGAATTTCTCAGACATGCCTTTCAACCTATACGAAAATTCTTCAATTCTGTTTTTGGACAACTCCTCAGGCAGCATGAGACTGCTGAAAAAGGGGTGCATCTCAGCGGAGCCACATACGTACTCCTGGCGGCATGGATTACCGCGCATGTATTTCCGGTTGTAATTATGGTTCAGGCGATGCTTTTTCTCTCGATTGGGGATACCATGGCGGCACTGATAGGCAGAAAATATGGAAAAACCAGATTCCTGAAGAAAAGCCTCGAAGGAACACTTGCATTTTTTCTCAGCAGCGTGGTGATTGTACTTGTTACACCGAAAATGGGGTTTGGAACTGTAGAGTATGTGTTCGGGATTTTAGTAGCAGGTATCACTGCGATTGCAGAAAATATCACTCCGGAACAAATTGACGACAATTTAAGTATAAGTTTAATAAGTTCTACTCTGTTGTATTGCCTTTATGCAATATTTCTGCCCATGTGAAATGAATAGAAGAATGAGAAGATAATGAAGACACAAGAGATTTTCCAAAAAACAATAGCCGGGTTTGCAGCTCTATTGCTGCTCGCTCTCCTTTTCTTCCCCTTGCAGGGATGTAATTCCAATACCAGCCTGAAAGCAGCCAAAGGTGATGAAGAAGTCATTTATGTAGTGGCAGACTCCCTGGAATGGGAAAGCATGCGCGTTGCCTTTGAGCAGGTATTTGAAAGAATCGTAATTACCCCCCAAGCTGAAAAGCTGTTTCAGTTGGTGCGCGTGAACTATTCTGATCTGAATAATTACAAGATGATGAAAAACATAATTGTAACCGCACCGTTCCAGAGTCAGAGTAAGGTTGGGAAATATCTGCGTGAAGTGTTTGATTCAGCCGCTACCGTTTCGGTTATCGAAGGGAAAGTAACCAACGTCAATAAGCGTGATGTGTGGGCAGCCAATCAGCTGGTTATGTTTATTACGGCAACAGATGAGCAGCAGCTTGAATATTCAGTGCTGAGAAACGGTGATAATCTCGTCTACGCGTTCCAGAAGATCAGTGATGAACGCGTGTCAAAGTCTCTCTATTCTTCAAAGTTTGGAAATCTGAAAGTTCAGGGACAGCTGTATAAGGATTATGGATATAATCTTTTTGTGCAGGTGGATTATTACCTTGCTACCAACAAGCCCGAAGATAATTTTGTATGGCTCCGGCGTGCCAAAGACTCAAATTTTGAGCGGTGGGT
>JAEXTR010000063.1 GCA_023406915.1 Bacteroidota bacterium | reverse complement strand
CTCTTCACCCTCACCCACTTCAGATCTTTGCCGGGCGCCATCACGCGGATTTCCCATGTAAAGACGGTATCTGAAGCAAAACCATCTCTCTCAAGGTCAAAGGTGATCATACGCTGATCGTCTTCATGCAGGAGGGGCTTAAAGGGAAAATGCTCAGGATTCTGCTCGAGACTGGTAATACCAAACAGTTCTTTATACGCTGGGTTCGCATATTCCAGACTGGATATATCCCCAAGCCAAAATGCACCGTCAATTGTTTCCGCAACCGCGCGCAGACGTTTTTCGCTATCAAGCAGTGCGAGGCGCATTTTTTCCTGCTCAGTGATATCAAGTGCAAAGACATAAATGCCAGATTCAACACCATGTGCATTATAGAAGGGAATCTTGCTCACCAGCAATGTATGTCGTTTCCCTGTACCAGGTTCAACATGTTCTTCATGATAAAAAAGTTTTGGCTTCTTGCTATCGATGAGTTCTCTGTCGGCTCTAATATACTGCTCGGCGAGCTGAGGGGGATAAAGATCAAAATCAGTTTTTCCAATGATATCCACTTCATCAAGGTGGTCCAATGCAGCTGCAGCACGGTTTACCATCAGAATTTTCCCATGGTTATCCTTTACCCAGAACATCATTGGTGTAGCCTCAAGCACTGCGGAGAGAAGTTCCTCGTTTTGTTGCAGTTCATCCTGAAATTGCTTTCTTTCCGTGATATCCCTGCACGTGACAATGACGATTGGATTTCCCTCGATTACTTCGTACCGCATCTTGACATCAGCATAAAATAAAGAGCCATCCTTTCGGCGCGCAAACCACTCGAAGGTGATATCTTTACTTTTGGCAGCAGCGTGAATGTATGCCATTGCCTGCTCGTTTGTATATGGAGGTACATTGGAGCTCAGATCACCAATATTACATTGCAGAATCTCTTCTTTCGAGTATCCGAACAGTTTCAGCGTCTGATTATTAACATCTATGATTTTCCCCGATTGAGCATCATGAATAAAGATTGCATCAAAAATTGAATGAAAAAGTGCAGTGTACCATTTCTGCTGTTGAAGTACCTTTTCCGTAGCCTCACTGTTCAGTTGCATCTGCCTGGTCAGAGCAACATTGCTTTGTTGCAATTCAGATGTACGTGTCACTACGAGAGTTTCCAGTTCAGCAGCAATGCGCTTTTGGCGCAATACCTGCACAATATTAAATGAAACTGCGAATGGAATAATTGCAAAGTCAAATAAACGGGGAGCTGGCTTATTCAGCACTACATACATGACGTCGAAGAAGCCAAATAAAATACTAAGGATAAACGAGATGGTGATTGCCCGTTTTTCCAGCGATGGCTGCGATTTTAGGATCGTGAGGAGGATATAAATAAAGACACTGAAAATGATGAACGTCACTAATATGTAGAACGGTCCTCCAACAAAACCGAGATACGGCTCTCCGAAAAATGAAACCTTGGGTGAAACAGTGAATGGTACAACAAGATCTGTAAACCAGAGCAGTAATATGGCAATGATACTTACCCCTGAGACAATGAGTTCACGGACGAAATAATCCTTCGATTCTTCAATCAGCCTCGGCACAAAAAAGAAGATACATGGTATGATCAGTGCAGCAGTAATGTGAAGTCTTACGCCAAAAAAAGCCACAGTATAGTCATCCGTGGAAATCTGCATATATCGTGATGCGAGATACACCAAATGCACGATTGCTGCGATGGAAATAAGCAGATAAATCTTCTCCTGGCGCCTTACATACCAATATGAAAAATGGAGGGCTGATAAAACCAGCGACAAGACCGAAATAGAAAGTAGTATTAACTGCGATGTATTAAACACCATAAACCAGTTTCCGTGAGTTCATAAAATGAAAAAAGCAGTATCTGACAATACGGATATTAGAGAAATTTTTGAACAAGAATTCTTGCAGAAACTCAGAATATTATCGGAAAAAGTTGTGAGTGTTTTTAATCCGGATGATGAGAAAAATCAACAAAAACAACTAGTTACAGAGCACAAAGCGTCATTTTGTCGTACTGCGTCATAATGACGTATTTTTTATCATTTTTTGGTGAAATACACTTGACAGGTGAAAGGAACTTTTGTTATATTAGCACTCGTTAATTTTGAGTGCTAATATTTTTATAAACAAATAATCGAGGACAAACTATGAGTAAAATCAACTTAACTCCTCTTGCTGATCGCGTCATCGTGAAGGCAATGGAAGCACAGGAAAAAACAAAGAGCGGACTTTATTTACCTGACACAGCAAAAGAGAAGCCAATTGAAGGCACTGTAGTTGCTGTTGGTCCAGGCAAAGTGACCGAAGATGGCAAGAACATCCCCATGACTGTAAAGGTTGACGACAAAGTTCTGTATGGCAAATACAGCGGTACCGAAGTAACCGTTGATGGTCAGGACTATCTGATTATGCGCGAGAGCGACATTTTCGCAATAATTAAGTAACAAATTTTAAATTAAAGAGGTAAATATGTCAGCAAAATTGATTGAATTTGATGTTGATGCACGCACCAAATTGAAAAAAGGTGTAGATAAATTAGCAAACGCTGTGAAAGTAACATTAGGACCAAAAGGTCGCAATGTGATTCTTGAGAAGAAGTTTGGTGCCCCCACTGTGACCAAAGACGGTGTTTCTGTAGCAAAAGAAATCGAACTGGAAGATGCAGTTGAAAATATGGGCGCACAAATGGTTCGCGAAGTTGCTTCCAAGACCAGCGATATCGCTGGCGACGGAACCACCACCGCAACCGTTCTTGCACAGGCTATCTACCGTGAAGGTTTGAAAAACGTGACCGCAGGTGCCAATCCAATGGACCTGAAGCGCGGTATCGACCTCGCAGTAACCAAAGTTATTGCAACCCTGAAGAGCATGAGCCGTGAAGTTGAAGGCAGACAGGAAATCGCACAGGTTGGTTCCATCTCTGCGAACAACGACCGCACCATTGGCGAACTGATTGCCGATGCTATGGATAAGGTTGGTAAAGAAGGCGTTATTACCGTTGAAGAAGCAAAATCAACTGAAACCACCATGGAACATGTTGAAGGTATGCAGTTTGACCGTGGTTATATTTCCCCTTACTTCATCACCGATGCAGACTCAATGGAAGCAGTATTTGAAGATACTTTCATCCTGATCCATGACAAGAAGATCTCTGCAATGAAAGACCTCCTCCCTGTTCTCGAGAAGATCGCACAGGCAGGCAGAAGCCTCGTCATCATCTCTGAAGACGTTGAAGGTGAAGCACTTGCAACCCTCGTTGTGAATAAGCTCCGTGGCACCCTCCGTGTTGTTGCTGTGAAAGCTCCTGGCTTTGGTGACAGAAGAAAAGCTATGCTGGAAGATATTGCAGTTCTCACCGGTGGACAGGTTATCTCCGAAGAAAAAGGCTACAAGCTTGAGAACACCACGCTTGAATACCTTGGCCGTGCAAAGCGCGTCGTTATTGACAAAGACAACACCACCATCGTTGAAGGCGCCGGTGATGTTGCTGAAATCAAGAAGAGAATGAACGAAATCAAAGCTCAGATTGAAAAGACCTCTTCAGATTACGACAGAGAAAAACTCCAGGAACGTCTTGCAAAACTTTCCGGTGGTGTAGCCGTTCTGAAGATCGGTGCAAGCACTGAAGTTGAAATGAAAGAAAAGAAAGCCCGTGTTGACGATGCTCTGCATGCAACCCGCGCTGCCGTTGAAGAAGGTATCGTACCTGGCGGTGGTGTAGCGTTCATCCGTGCAATCAATGCTATTCTTGACCTGAAGGGTGACAACGAAGATCAGACCACTGGTGTGAATATCATCATTCGTGCTCTCGAAGAGCCAATGCGCCAGATCGTAAACAATGCTGGTCTTGAAGGTTCAGTTATCCTGAATAAGGTAAAAGAAGGTAAAGACGATTTTGGCTTCAACGCAGCAACTGAAAAGTATGAAAACCTGCTGAAAGCCGGCGTTATCGATCCTACCAAGGTTACCAGAACTGCACTTGAAAACGCAGCTTCTGTTGCTTCACTCCTCCTGACTACCGAAGCAGTTGTCTTCGAGAAGAAAGAGAAAGAAGCAGCCCCCGCAATGCCAAATCCAGGCATGGGCGGTATGGACGGAATGTATTAATCGTTCCCTTTCCCCTATTTCAAGGCTGTCCTGCGTATGCGGGACAGCCTTTTTTTGTGCTGCAACATAAAACCTTTTGATTGCATTTTTGTTATATTGATTAGTTATCTCACGCTTTTCACTCAGAGAAAGACCCTGAATCGTATGAAAAAACTTCTACTTATTGTATGGTTGCTGTCGACCGTTTTTATGTATGCGCAAGTTCGTGGAGATCACCCGACAATTGGTTGGGGTAATTTGCAATGGCCCCCGAATGCAGTAATAGGCGTCGGTGACTCAGTAACAGCTTATGCACAGATCTGGATCGATGGTGTTACGAATCAACCTGGTGCTACCCCCGGGTTGGAAGCATGGATAGGCTACAGCAGCAGCAATTCTAATCCTGCTACATGGACAAGCTGGATACCTGCTTCGTTCAATGTGGATGCTGGCAACAATGATGAATTCAAAGTGTCGAGCCTGGGAAAGGGTCTTCCCGCAGGCACCTACTACTATGCAAGCAGGTTTAAGTATAACAGTGAAGTTTTTTATTATGGCGGCGTGAATGGTGAGTGGAATGGGACCACCAATCCATCCGGGGTTTTAACAATCACGTCACCACCCACCCTTCTCTCTCCGGCAAATCTTGCGACTGCTCAACCCTTATCATTATTGCTGCAGTGGAGCCGCCCAGTTAATGCTGTTTCATTTCGACTTCAGGTTGCGACTGATGCTTCTTTCCAATCCCTGATACTGAACGATTCAACTCTCACAGATACGTCTTATAACCTTAGCGGCTTATTGAATAATCGAGTGTACTATTGGCGTGTAAACGCAAAAGATAATAACGGGAATGTGAGCGCATTTTCGAGTTCTTTTCGTTTTAGCACTGTCTATCTGATCGGATTCGCGAATCTTCAGTTCCCGCCATCGGGTAACATCCTGGTTGGTGATTCCCTTGGAATCTATGCACGGGTGTGGGTTGACGGGAAAACAAATCAACCAGGAGTAACTCCTAACCTCGAAGGATGGATCGGCTACAGCACCAGCAATACCAATCCAAACACCTGGACAAACTGGGTGCCTGCTAACTTCAATATTGATGCAGGGAATAACGATGAGTTTTGGGTGAATAACTTTGGTAAGAACCTACCGAAAGGTACCTACTACTTTGCAAGCCGTTTCCGTTTTGAAAGCGGTGACTATGTCTATGGCGGCTACAGTACCGATGGCGGCGGTTTCTGGAATGGGACGACCAATGCTTCAGGTACACTGACCGTGACACCGAGAACAATTAATGCTCCTTCTTCACTGTCGGCAACTGCTGGTTCACCAACGCAGGTAAACCTCAGCTGGAATGACAACTCAACCAACGAAACCAGCTTTGTGGTGCAGCGGAAGAATGGTGACTCGGCGAGCGTCAGCCCTTACGCAACTGTTGCTACTTTGAGTGCAAACGTTACGACGTATTCAGACAATTCTGTTCTTAGCAATACGCAATACACTTATAGGGTGTATGCAATGAATACTGATACCAGTTC
>JAEXTR010000058.1 GCA_023406915.1 Bacteroidota bacterium | reverse complement strand
TGATTCCATGGTGAGAATTCTTAACAATACAATTGGTGATTGTAATAGGCATATAAGACCCTATTCCATAGGAACTCTTAGTACTTAGTGAATCGTCTCTTGTAATTACCGTAATTCCTTCAATCCTACAGGTATCATGAACCAGAAAAGTCTGCCAACCTAATACACTATCTCCTCTGATGATAGTCTCATCCACTTTTTCACCAATAATCGTCAGCCGCCTATCAACTTTTATCGAATCATAATAATTTCCTACTCCAATCAGCACCGTATCCCCCCTGTTACTTGCATTGATTGCATCCTGGATTTTATGTGCAGCAGTGTTCCAACTGATATACGGTGGGGTATTGCTTCCGCTTTTGCTTACATAGTGGATTTGTGCATGGAGGGTGTCAGCTGAAAAGACTAGAATTGCTGTAAGCAGAAGCAGAGCGTGGTTATACCACGCCCTGCTCATTGAAGATTGATTGATATTTTGTGTTATACAAATACTCATTTTCTGTTACCTGAGTAACATCATCTTTGAATTGAATGTCCGCACCTTCCGGTCTTTCTGTGATTTCATCATTATTCGGTACAGATACACTCCGCTTGCCGCTTCTTTTCCGTTCCATGTGTAAAAGTGATATTCTGCTGTTTCATTGTAAATCCTGTGTGAGTAATCCTGTTTCATACTTTAACTTACGAATCCTGAAAAAGGAAGTCAAGTGCTGTTAAAAAATCAAAACCCTTAGAAATGAGAGAGCTGAGTTGGACATGGCAAATATGCAAGAAAGGAGGTAAAATATGATGAATGAAGATTTTTGGAGAACATTAATGATTCTTCGTTACAGTAATTGCTCCTTGTCAGAATACCCTTGTTCTCTATGGACTTAATGAGCAATGCACTCCTACGGTTTCAGCAGTTCTGAGCCGATGCCATAACGATGAACAATGTGACCACCGCTGCTGCCGGTTAACCAGAGCAACCAGCATCCGGCGATAGCTGCGACCAGCAGGATCACCCTCCATAAGCGAATTCTGTCCTCATTCTTTTTAAGCAATCCATCCTGTAAGGTTACAAAGAGCGCACCAAAAAGAATGCCTGCCCAAATCCAAACAACCGAGGTTGCATAATCCGTATGTGTGGTAACTGCTTCCAGGGGCATGAAAGCGAACCCCTTCGCAGCCCTTACTGCGTTTTGATCCTGCAACAACGCCGCAGCCTGCTGACCCGAAAGCAGCGCCAGCACCGCAAACAGCATCCCAGCAGCAAGCAGGGAGGTAGCGGTTATGGTGATAGTACGGTTTCTGAGAAACAGAGTAATTCCCCACAAAACAGTGAAGACGGGAAAAAGTACCAGGGGTACATGAATCAGATATGAATGTGCGTCAGCCATAGGGAAGAAATTTTGGTGATTCAAAGTGTTTTTTTGTTTTGTAATGCCGGTACACGAACATCAATGTCAGCATACCCTTTATGAGGAATCCGGGAATCAATGGCGCGGGGGGTGAGAATGCAACTTCATCTGTCATCAGCGTGCCACCGTCCGTTTCCTGAAATCTGTGATGATGAATCCAATAGTCAAAGGGACCCCGAAGCTGTAAATCACTGATTACGGCAGGATACTGAACTCTATCAATCGAGATATCCCATTCAATTGATTTCACCAGTAAAGGCAGATGCACAGTCACGCGGCTCCCTTCCTTCAGAGGAATATCAGAAAGATATCCGATAGTTACTTTGGGGAAAGGGGGAGAAATTACCGGGAGGTTTCGGGGATCGAGATGAAATTGAAACAGTGATGCTATGTCAGTCCTGATCAGCACTGAACGGGAATACACATGCCTCTTATTCATCAGTCCCTCCGCATCATGATATAGTACTATAGTCCGGGACACCGGTTATGAGTAAGGTGTCCCGGAAAACTGAATGAGATTAAAGCGTCAGATCGCTTGGATACTTAACCTTGTACAGGAAGAGTCCCTGTGCTGGTGCTGACATCCCAGCGGCAATACGGGCTTCACTCTGGATGATATCCTGCAATTCGAGTTCTGCATCGCTGCTGCCGGAAATCTTAACCAGTGTGCCAACAATTGCACGCACCATGCCGTGTACGAAGCGGTCGGCTTCGATCATGAAATAGACTTTATCGCCGCGTTTCAGCCAGCGGGCGAACTTTACTTCGCAAATAGTGCTGCTGATCTCATCAGACTGCTTGGCGAAGCTTTTGAAATCCTGTTTCCCAACGAGAACTTTCGCCATTTTATTCAGGGTATCGATATCCAGCGGACGGTCGATCCTCCATGAAAACGGAGCATAAAACGGGGATTTACCCTGGGAGATAAGATAAAGGTATTTTCTTGATGTTGCGCTGTAGCGGGCGTGGAAATCAAGCGGTATCTCTTCAATACTTCTCACAGAGATATCCTCGGGCAGAATTCCGTTCATGGAATGTCTGAATCTTCCCAGGTCAAATTCCTTATCGGTTGCAAAATTTGCAACCTGACCGATAGCGTGAACGCCGCTGTCGGTTCTGCCCGCAGCGTTCAAAGCCACCCGTTCCTTGATCACAACCCCAATGGCATCAACCACAGTACCCTGCACAGTGGGGTCACGGCGCTGAATCTGCCATCCGGCATACCGTTCACCGTTATAGGCGATCAGTAGTTTATAGTTTTTCATTGCTTCTCTTTAAGTGTTTGTGAAATAATAGTGATCAGTTCATCATGTACGAGCCTGTTGGAACTGACCATATGATTGGTAAAAATATCTGTTTGCTTTCCTGTGAAATCAGTAACCATGCCGCCTGCTTCTTCAACGAGCAGCTTTCCGGCACACATATCCCACGGATGAAGTTCGACTTCCCAGAATGCCTCAAAAACCCCTGCTGCCAGGTAGCAGAAATCAATAGCAGCACTGCCGAGGCGGCGAATACCGCGTGATTGTTTTGTAATAGCGGTGAAAATCTCAAATGCGGAATTAGGGTTTTGCGCAATGGTGTAGGGGAAACCCGTTACCAAAAGGCTGTGTGCAAGGGTGCTTTTCGTGCTGACATGAATGGGGTTTCCGTTCCTGAATGCTCCGCTTCCCGATTCTGCCACATACATGGTATCCTGCATAACATCGTACACAGCTCCGCAAATAGTTTCGCCATGTTTTTGTACGCCAATAGAAACAGAAAACAAGGGGAGCCCGTGCGCAAAGTTTGTGGTACCATCCAATGGATCAATCACCCACCGGTATTCTGAACCTGCAGGGTGGGCACCGCTCTCTTCAGCGAGAATATCGTGACTGGGGAACTGCTTTCGGATTTCGGAAATGATGAATGCTTCCGATTTCTGGTCATACTCAGTAACCAGGTTCGATTCATTCGTTTTATACTCAAAATCGAACTGCTTACCGAATCCTTCCCGGATAATCGTTCCTGCCTGACGGGCAATATCTATAACGGTATCAATCATAGGAAATGTATACGGAGACCGTGTCTCTTTTCAATACGGTGACATGCGTATCCGCGTGGGGATCCACGGAGTATTTTCTCAAATTCCTACCCCCACCACGAATGGCAGGATAGGACGATCTAATCCCTTCGGCACAAACCGCTTATCACGATTCTTGCAGGGATGACGCCCGTCAGAAGGTGATAACCCGCTGGGTTACGGTTTGTATAATGAATACGCTATTAAAAGAACATCAAAAAATAAACAATAGGTTGTTACTTTGCTAATGAAATCTTTTTACCGTTGATAAGAAAGCGGTTACATTAAGAAATGATTCATGATACGGGTGAAGAAATTGCCGGGCTATTACAATGGTCTGTTTGGGTTTGTCATTGTGAAGAGAGGTGTTTTTCCCGGGGTTGTCAGCATATCGACCGCCTGATGAGAAAGGCGGGTATGTGTTGGTGAAACTCATTCACAAAGGGAGTCCGGGAAGGACAATTTCTTTAAGCACATACCCGCATCTATAATAATTGTAACGCTTATTATTCTGATTTAAGGAATTTATACACGATTCCTGCAAGCGCTGCACCTACAATAGGAACAATGATGAACAACCATAATTGCCCAATCGCCCAATCTCCTACAAACAGTGCCTGACTGATGCTTCTGGCAGGGTTAACCGATGTATTGGTAACGGGTATACTGATGAGATGGATGAGTGTTAATGCCAAACCGATGGCGATCCCTGCAAATCCTTTTGGTGCTTTTTCATCTGTCGCACCTAAAATGATCAGTAAAAACATGAAGGTCATCACCAGTTCTGTAACGATTGCAGCGGTCATGCTGTATCCGCCGGGGGAGTGCTCTCCGTAGCCGTTTGCAGCAAAACCACCAATTGAGCTGCCATTGCCTGTGGCAATGATATATAGAACTGCTGCTGCTGCAATGCCCCCCAGGATTTGAGAAATAATATAGGGGAAGACTTCTTTGGCACTCATTCTGCCACCCGCCCATAAACCAATGGTTACCGCAGGGTTTAAATGTGCACCGGAAATGTGACCCAGTGAATAGGCAATGGTTAGGACTGTCAGTCCAAATGCCAGGGAAACACCCACCAGACCAATCCCAACTTCAGGGAATGCAGCAGCCAGTACAGCACTTCCGCATCCACCCAACACAAGCCAAAAAGTTCCCAGGAACTCTGCCAGATTTTTTTTCATCTCAGTATTCCTTCATTTTTTCCCTACTCGTCAGGCTTTTCGGATCCGCCCCGTTTTTTAACGTGGGTTCTGGACTCCACATGATGTTCGGCTGGAAACTTACCGATTTAAGATTTGGTATACAAACTCAAAAAAGAAACGCATTAGTTCTGGTCTGTGCCGCTGGGAAGAATTCAATTGGATTCTTGGGAACACTAACCAAAGCAGATCACGTGTTGTGTAGTCATTACTGGAGAAACAGAAAGAGAAGTAAATGTCTGCTCCAGACTTCACAAACTTAGATTTCAATGTAGGGCATAGCTGAGTCTTTATTGACGAATGTGATGCTTGGATGGAATCAAGTAGAGAAAAATGTCTGTGGTCAGCGATGGATTTTCACTGAAGGAATTGGGGAGAGGTTATAAAAAAGGGGCAAAAAAAAGGGGGTGCAGTTGCACCCCCAAAAAATAAGCTTCTTACTTAATAAGTTGCATTTTCTTTGTGACAGAGGATGAGCCAGTGGTTATTGTATAGAAATAAAGACCACTGTTCAGGTTCGAAGCATCAAATACCTGTGAATAGGCACCTGCGGTGAGGTTACTATTTACCAATTCGGCAACTTTCTGGCCAAGAACATCAAACACGCTCAAGTTTACGAATCCTGCTTCAGGAAGCGTGAAATTGATGGTGGTTGAAGGGTTGAACGGATTTGGATAGTTCTGTGAAAGTTCGAATTCAACAGGATTCGTGACATTAACGGTTACTTCACCGGAGTGAGCGATCGTTCCATCGTAATCGCGCTGACGCAGACGGTAGGTGTAGGTACCGGCAGGAACGCTCTGGTCTAAGAAGGAATAGTGATTGGTCTCAAGGGTGGATCCTTTACCAGGCATGAAACCAACTTGAATGTATTCTCCGTCACCGGATTTACGCATAATGTCGAAGCCCAGGTTGTTCTTTTCGGTAGCGGTTGCCCAGTTGAGGGTAACGGAACTGCCATTAACAGAACCGGCGAAGCTAACGAATTCAACAGGAATGAAGTCGCCCATGAAGTAACCTACAAGCGCGAAGTTCTGATAATTGAGGAGGAGCATCATCTTACCGTTTACATTGCATATTTCAGCGCCACCTGCGATACCGATGCTGGCACCGGTGAGGGTGAAGGTGTAGTTGGCAACTTCAAGACCAGTAGCAATGCTGTATTTGTGCAACGTGTTGGTGGTTGAGCCCGTGCCCTGATTCCAGGCCCACAGGAAAGCCTGCTGACCCATAAGACTGTCGAACGCGAGACCGTATTTGCCGGTGAGGGTGCTGGTGATGGTCTGTTTCAATGCACCGGTGGTGTCGTGCAGGAAGATATTTCCACCAAAAGCAGTGTTCCAGAAACCTTTTCTTGTGTCGTCCCAAGCAATAGCACGGGTTGCGCCACCGGTAAGGGTGAACGTTTTAACAGTAGCCATTGTATTGAGGTCGAACTCCAGAATACCGGTTGTGGAGTTACCGCCGAAGAGTCTCGTACCTGCGGCATTTCTTGCCAAATCACGGATTGCTCCGGCATAGGTGATGGAATCAGCCAAAGTGCCTGGTCCACCACCAGGGCCGTTAGCGTTGAAACGGTATACCATCGTTGAATTCCAGCGATGAAGGATATACTTGCCGTTGATGAACATTGCACCAACAGTACCGCCATTGACACCGGGAAGGGTGGAGTAGTTAAAATTGAAAGCGGTGGCATATGGGAAGCCAACCGGAGGAATAGTGTCAGTTGGAACGCCAGTATTACGGATGACCTGGGTGGCAATATCGAGCTGCCCAAAGCTCAACGTAGCCGCAAAAACGAAGATGAAAAGGGTTATTAAAGACCTCATAGTAAACCTTTCGATTTGTGGTAATGAAAGAACAGTTTTGCCTAAACTGCTGAGTGAAAATAGTAAAAACTTGCAAAGCTAAAAAGATTATTTTAAAATATTTAATTGCAAAAATATCTTTGTTTGCCCGTTTTCCGTTTCCTTTCCTGGGAGCTCTCAGTTAAGTGAGAGGAATCTCTTTCTGATTATTAGGGAGAGCATTTGGGCTGTATCTTGGAACTCTGTGCAGCATACATCATTTCAGGCAGTACTTATCCAGTTGTGATGCATTCTGCAAGAAAAAGGTTGATGGGATAATCTCTCTCGCCTTTTCTTTCACCTTGCAGCCCTCTTTGAATCTTAATATCTTTACAGGTTAAATTCTACGCCACTATTGGCATTTTTGTTACAAATTCCGGGTATATTTTGGAAAAAACTGAAGAATTCGGTTTCAAGAGAAGTGATGATCAGGAAGTTACAGAGCAAATCCCAGATGTGCTCCCCGTTCTTCCCCTGCGAGACATAGTTATCTATCCTTATATGATTTTTCCGGTTCTGGTGGGCAGGGAACAATCTATCAACGCTGCCAACCACGCTGCTGATGGAAAGAAATTTATTTTTCTGGCTGCACAAAAAAAATCGAGCATCGATGCACCGACCAAAGATGATATTTTTACTGAGGGAACGATCGCCCGCATCGTGCAGATATTAAAGCTTCCCAATGGTTTGATGAAGATCCTCGTCGATGGGCTGATGCAGGGAAAAATCCTTAAATTTACCAATAAAAAAGACTACTTCGAAGCAAAGGTTGCACCCGTAATCCTTGAAACGATCAATGACCAGGAAATGAATGCACTGGTGCGCCAGGCAACTTCACTCTTTAAAGAATATGTGAAGATTAACCGCAACATCCCCCCTGAAGCAGTCAATGCTTTTGAATCAATTGAAGAGCCTGACAGAAAATTGTTCTATGTTGCAGCAAATATCAGCCAGTCCCTCGAAGTGAAGCAGCTGATTCTGCAACAATCCTCAATCAAGGAGCAATATTATGAACTGATCAAACTGCTGACCAGTGAAATCGATATCCTCAAGATTGAAAAGGAAATCGATTCCAAGGTACAGGATAACATTGCACGCAGTCAGCGGAAGTTCATCATCCAAGAGCAAATTAAGATTCTTCAGGATGAATTGGGTGAGGATGAGGAAAACTCAAGAGAAATCAACCAGCTGAAGTCTAAAATCAAAAAAGCCAAAATGCCTAAAGAGGTGAATGAACGGGCAATGGATGAGCTGAAAAAGCTTACCAAAACCCCGCCCCTCAGTCCTGAGTATACTGTCATCAGGAATTATCTGGACTGGCTGATTAACGTGCCCTGGTTTAAACGCACGAAGGATATCCTCGATATTGAGAATGTACAGCGTATTCTTGATGAAGATCATTTCGGGCTGGAGAAACCAAAGGAAAGAATTGTTGAACATATCGCCGTACTGAATCTGGTGAAGAGTATGCGGGGGCAGATTTTATGTCTGGTGGGACCTCCCGGAGGCGGGAAAACATCATTGGGTAAATCAATTGCCCGTGCCCTGGGACGTGAGTTCGTGCGTATCTCCCTGGGTGGAGTACGGGATGAGGCAGAAATTCGTGGTCATAGGAAGACGTATATCGGTTCACTGCCCGGTAAAATCATTCAGGCCATGAAGCGTGCTGGTACCGTGAATCCGGTGATCTTGTTCGATGAAATTGATAAACTCTCCAGTGACTTCAGGGGTGACCCATCCTCAGCGATGCTTGAGGTTTTAGACCCCGAACAGAACCACTCCTTTAATGACCATTATCTGGAAGTTGACTACGATCTTTCTCAGGTGTTGTTTATTACCACTGCCAATGTGAGGTACAATATCCCTCTCCCTTTGCAGGATAGAATGGAAATCATTGAGCTCAACAGTTATATGGATTATGAAAAGCTGCAGATTGCGAAACGCCACCTACTACCAAAACAGGTGCGGATGCATGGTCTGGAGGAGAAGGGGCTGAAGATTGAAGATGATGCAGTTGGCTTTATAATCTCCCGCTACACACGTGAGGCAGGTGTGCGTAATCTCGAAAGAGAAATTGCATCAATCCTCCGGAAAACAGCTAAGGATATTGTGATTACAGAGTCAGGCAAAAAAGGGATGAAAAAGAAAACCTCCTTCATTATTGACCCTGCCAAGGTGGAACTTTATCTTGGCGTGCCACGCTATAAGGAAAACGTTATTAAACCTGAAGTGAAGGTTGGTAGTGTTACCGGTCTGGCATGGACCAGCGTGGGTGGGGAGATTCTGACAGTTGACGTAACTATTATGAAGGGAAGAGAAAAACTGACCCTGACTGGAAAACTCGGTGAAGTAATGAAAGAGTCTGCACTTGCCGGGCTGAGTTACCTCCGCGCCAATGCGGCTAAGTTTGGTCTCGATAAGGATTTCTTCAAAGGTCAGGAGATTCACATCCACCTGCCTGAAGGCGCCATTCCAAAGGATGGTCCTTCTGCCGGCATCACCATGGTGATGGCAATGCTCTCAGCCTTATCAGGTAAATCGGTACGATCAGGCATCGCGATGACAGGCGAAATTACCCTTCGTGGAAAAGTGATCGCGATTGGTGGGTTAACTGAAAAGTTGCTTGCTGCAAAGAGAAGCGGGATAAAAACGGTCATTATACCTGCTGAAAATGAACCTGATCTGAGAGAAATCAAGGATGAGGTTAAATCAGATATTACCATCATTCCGGTTTCAATGATTGAAGAGGCTGTGCCTGTACTGTTTGACACGAAAAAGAAAAAGACTATGACAAAACCGGTACCCGGTAAGAGGAGGAAGGCATGATCGCTGATAAGCCTTGTTGTGCCGGTAAGGAGTTGAGCAAGGAAGAAACATATCAGGCGGTGTATGAGGCTGCGAAGCATCTGATTACAAGGGCTGAAAAACCTCTGAGTAATATGTCGAACCTTAGTGCTCTTCTGAAACAAAGTTTCCCTTCATTCAGTTGGGTAGGTTTCTACCTGGTTGAGGATGATGCTCTCTGGCTGGGTCCATTTCAGGGAAAAGTAGCATGCACCCGGATTGAAATTGGTAAAGGAGTTTGCGGCACTGCTGCAAAACATTGCCAGACTGTTGTAGTGCCTGATGTGCATAAGTTTGAGGGACATATCGCGTGTGATTCCGGCTCAAACAGCGAAATCGTAGTCCCGATATTAAAGAATAATGAATTGATAGGTGTGCTTGATATTGACAGCTATGAGTTCAATAATTTTGATGATGTTGATGTACGCTTCCTGAAGTGGATAGTGGAGCATTTTGCAGAAGAAGTATTTTAGAACAGGAAAAAGAATTCCCCGAGGTTTTGTATGTCGTATCTGGTAACTGCCCGGAAGTACCGTCCCACCCGATTTGATGAGGTGATTGGGCAGGAGCATATCACCACCACCCTGAAAAATGCAATCGCACAGGGTAAAGTGGCACACGCTTATTTATTTACTGGTCCGCGCGGTGTGGGAAAAACCACGACCGCCCGTATCCTTGCAAAAGCTCTGAACTGTGAATCCCCTGATAATTACGAACCATGTAATACGTGTTCAACCTGTCTTGCGATCAGGGATAATCAGTTGTTGGATATTATTGAGATCGATGCCGCCTCAAACCGCGGTATTGATGAAATCAGAACACTGCGTGAATCGGTTCGGTATGCTCCAACAAAAGGGAAGTACAAAGTCTATATTATAGACGAAGTACATATGCTTACGAAGGATTCCTTTAATGCATTTCTCAAAACGCTTGAGGAACCGCCATCCCATACAGTTTTCATTTTTGCCACAACCGATGTACACCGGGTTCCAATTACGATCATTTCCCGCTGCCAGCGTTATGATTTTCGCAGGATGCAGATGGATGCTACCAAAGAACTGCTGCGTACCATTGCAGAAAAGGAAGCTATCACTATTGATGATAAAACACTGACATTGATAGCGAAACGGGCTGACGGAGGAATGCGCGATGCAGAAAGCTTCTTTGACCAGGCAGCAGCATTCTGCGGTGAGAAGATCGATTACGATACCGTTGTCACTGCATTCAATTTTATTGACGAGGATATGTACTTTGAGATAAGCGACGCAATCCTGAGTAAGAATTTCTCCGTCGCTTTCTCCACAGCTGACCGTGTGTACCGAAACGGGTGGAGCTTTTTTGATGTTATAGACGGTTTGATTGAGCATTTCAGAAACCTGATGGTGCTGAGTATCTCCGGCAGTACCGACGGAATTGAAGCATCTGATGTGCACAAGGCAAAGTATCTGGAATACAGCGACCGGTTCAGCGGTGGTGACATCCTTCGGATTCAGAACTATCTGACCAGATTCAGCCAGGAATTGAGATACTCAAAAAATCATCGTGTGCGTTATGAAACTGCGCTGTGTCATATCATTGGGCTGGAACGCTCCTCTACGATCACCCAGTTGATCGAAATGCTGAAAAGCGACGGTGGGGTTGCAGAGCTGGAACCAGAAAAGGTCTATACACCAGCTCCTCCCAGGCACGAGCAAAAGATTCAGGCGCCAGCTGAAAGCAGGCCACAAAGCCCGTTATCAGGAATGGATGCACCCGTGCAGCCCCGTACTGCTGTAAAGCCTCCTCAGGCAGGAGCAGCAGCGTTCCATGATGTGAGTAACCGATGGAGTGATTTTATGGATGACCTGAAGAAATCAGGTCGCTTCTCCCTCGTCCCACTTCTTGATAAGCTGACTCCTGCAAGAATGCAGGGTACAGTGCTTGAACTGAATATCGAAGAAGAAGATGGTGACGCTGCAATGATGCCTCATTTCGATTATCTCAGCGAGAAGGCAAACTCATTCTTCGGACGAAAGTTCGAGTTTAAGGTCAACGCTGTTGCAAAACCATTGACACCCGGGTCCTCAGAGGCACCAAAACCTATAAGCCGGAAAAGCATTAAAGATGATCCTTTTGTTAGTGAGCTCGATAAGTTTCTCGACCTCCAGGAATATTCATAACGATATAATATGACCTTAAAGGCAGCCCCCGTTTTGGGGGCTGCTTCATTTTAATGCAGTAATAATACTTTTTGCATCTTCACTTCTTTCTCGGTTCTTAATTCTATAAAATATATCCCACCTGATAATGTACTGTTTCTTAAAGGGATCGTGTAAGTCCCAGCCTGAAAACCTCTGTTCGCTAACAGAGTCACCTTCTCGCCCAAAGCAGCGTTCCGTCTGATGCATATTTTGCTACAAACATATCTATGGAGCCTGCGGTGGTTAAAGACACCGTGCCAAATACTGC
>JAEXTR010000037.1 GCA_023406915.1 Bacteroidota bacterium | reverse complement strand
GGCAAACACCCGGGCAATACGGGCTGCTTCACAGTATGTTTCAGGTCGAACCCGTCTTGAACATGACCTGCTTGGTGACCGTGAAGTGCCGGCTGAGTATTACTATGGTGTCCAGACTCTCAGGGCAATCGAGAACTTTAATATCAGCGGTATTACTATTAACTTTTTCCCAGACCTTGTGGAAGCTCTTGCGATCGTTAAACTTGCAGCTGCAAAGGCAAACTTTGATCTGGGGCATCTTTCGAAGCCGATTGCGGATGCCATTACTCAGGCTTGCAATGAAATCATTAACGGAAAATTCCACGGTCAGTTCGTGGTGGATATGATTCAGGGCGGAGCAGGAACCTCTACAAATATGAATGCTAACGAGGTGATCGCAAACCGTGCACTCGAAATCCTTGGGTATGAGCGTGGCGATTATAAATACTGCCACCCAAATAATCATGTCAACCTGTCGCAGTCAACCAATGATGCATACCCCACTGCCGTTAAGCTAGCCCTTATCAAAAGCAATCAGAAGCTTATCACTGTCCTGAAATGCCTGGTCGACGCCTTCCGCAAAAAAGGTGAAGAATTTTCCAGCGTCATTAAAATGGGGCGTACGCAGCTTCAGGATGCCGTACCGATGACTCTCGGTCAGGAATTTGAAGCCTACGCTGTTACACTCAGTGAAGAGATTGAACGCCTGAACCAGAATGTTAACCTATTCCTGGAAGTTAATATGGGCGGAACCGCAATTGGAACCGGCATCAACGCCGTGACTGGATACACTGATTCGGTCATTTCACACTTACGGGAAATCACAGGCTGGAATATAGTTCTTGCATCAAACCTGGTTGAAGCCACTCAGGATACCGGCGCTTTTGTTATGTATTCCTCTGCTATCAAGCGTCTTGCTGTAAAACTATCAAAAATCAGCAATGATCTCCGCCTCCTCTCTTCAGGACCCAGAACCGGTATCGGAGAGATCAATCTGCCTCCTATGCAGCCAGGAAGCTCCATTATGCCCGGCAAGGTGAATCCTGTTATCCCCGAGGTGGTAAATCAGATAGCATTCAAAGTCATTGGTAATGATTTGACTGTTACCCTTGCAGCTGAAGCAGGTCAGCTTGAACTTAATGTCATGGAGCCGGTGATAGTTCAGTCAATCCTTCAGTCAATTGAGATGCTGAAAAATGGTATGGAAACCCTCGCCCATAAATGTATTGAAGGAATCACTGCTAATGAAGTACGCTGCCGTGAACTGGTTATGAATAGTATCGGTCTTATCACGGCTCTTAACCCTGTACTGGGCTACGAAACCAGCACAATTATTGCTAAGGAAGCTCTTGAGACAAACCGTGGTGTTTACGAGATTGTTCTTGAAAAAAATCTTCTTTCTAAGGAAGAGTTGGACAAACTCCTTGCACCAGAAAACATGGTTGGTAAACTGTAAATACCTGCTTGCTAGTTTAAACTGCCTCATCACTCTTTTCTTCTACGATGAGGCAGTTCCTTGTTATTGAATATTTCCCCCGTTCTCTTCAATTTTCCCATCACTCTACTGCTCTTTTTTTGTATTCTAGGCTTTATTGACTAATTTTGGTACTACACAATTTTATTTTAGGAACGAAACTATGAAGCTCAAACCTTTCAAAAACGATCCGATTACCGATTTTTCAAAACCTGCAAATGTTAAGAAGCAAAAAGAAGCTCTTGCAGCAGTAAGAAAGAAGATTGGCAAAACCTACCCACTGATCATTGGCGGGAAGGAAGTAAAGACTGACCGTACCTTCAACAGCTATAATCCTGCAAACAAAGATGAAGTGATTGCAACATTCTATAAGGGAAATGCGAAGCTCGTTGAAGATGCGATGGCATCGGCAGAAAAAGCTTTCAACACCTGGAAATATGTCCCGGCTGCAGAGCGTGCTGCGATTCTGATCAAGGCTGCCCAGATTGCGAAGAAGAGACGTTTTGAAATCAATGCTTACATGATTCTCGAAATCGGAAAGAACTTTACCGAGGCCGATGCAGATACAGCTGAAGCTATTGACTTTATGGAGTTTTACGCACGTGAGATGATGCGCTATGCTGATAAGCAGCCCATCACACCTGTTCCCGGCGAAAAAAATGAGCTTTCCTACATACCTCTTGGTATCGGTGTGATTATTCCCCCATGGAATTTCCCGTTTGCTATTCTCGTCGGTATGTCTTCGGCTGCTATCGTGGCAGGTAACACGATCGTTCTTAAACCATCCTCAGATACTCCAATGATGGGACGTCTTTTCTTCGAGATTATGAAGGAAGCTGGTCTCCCCGCAGGTGTTCTGAACTTCCTCCCTGGCTCAGGTGGCGAAGTTGGCGATACGCTTGTTGGTCACCCTAAAACCCGTTTCGTATCCTTTACCGGTTCAATGGAAGTCGGTATTCATATTTATGAGCTTGCTGCAAAAGTACAACCCGGTCAGATTTGGCTGAAACGTGTTGTTGCTGAAATGGGCGGTAAAGACAGCATCATCGTTGACGAAGAATGCAATGTTGATGAGGCAGTCGCTGGTGTAGTCGCTGCTGCCTACGGTTTCCAGGGACAAAAGTGCTCCGCATGTTCCAGAGCAATCGTTGACAAGAAAGTGTATAAAGAGTTTGTTGCTAAGCTGAAAGAAAAGGTTGATGCCTTACAGATTGGCAGTCCTGAAGAGAATGTCTTTATGGGACCTGTTGCAAATGAAGCCAGTCGTCGCTCCATTATGGAATATATCAAAATTGGTAAGAAGGAAGGCAAACTCCTCAGTGGTGGTGAACTGGCTGAAGGAAACGGTTATTTCATTAAACCTACTGTGTTCATTGATATTGATCCAATGGCAAGGCTTTCACAGGAAGAAATCTTTGGACCTGTGCTTGCAGTCATAAAATCAAATAACTTCAAGGACGCCCTGAAAATCGCAAATAATACTAAATTCGGTTTGACTGGTGCAGTCTATACAAATAACCGTGAAAAACTGGAAATGGCAAAAAAAGAACTCCTGATCGGTAATCTCTACCTGAACAGAAAATGTACCGGAGCACTGGTTGGTGGTCATCCTTTTGGTGGTTTCAATATGTCAGGCACTGATTCAAAAGCTGGCGGCAGAGACTATCTTGGTCTCTTCCTACAGGCAAAACTAGTCAGTGAAAAAATCAGAAAATAAGAGTATTCTGTGGAAGCCTGCTGTTATGGTGCAGCAGGCTTCTCTCAAAAATAATTGTTCACTTTAACCTGGCTGTCCGAAATCGGCAGTCTTTTTTGAGGGCTTATGAAAATTCACGAATATCAGGCAAAAGAAATTCTCAGGAAATACAATGTTCCTGTTCCCCAGGGTATCCCTGCTT
>JAEXTR010000331.1 GCA_023406915.1 Bacteroidota bacterium | reverse complement strand
GAACGAATGTCTGAAACTGAGAATCAGCGCCTGAACTCGCTCCTTTCCAGACTGTAGCAATGAGCCTTTATGGATGGTTACATATAGGCATTATCCTTTTTCCGCTCATCCTCTCATTTGAACGGAAGATTACCTACTATAAAAAACTTCCTGCACTTGCACTCTCCCTCCTTATGGTCAGCTCCGTATTTATTGTCTGGGATGCAATTGCGACCGCGCGTGGAGACTGGAGTTTCAACGAAGAACATATCCTGGGATTCACTTTGCTCGGTCTTCCGATTGAGGAAATTCTTTTTTTTGTAACCGTACCCTACAGCTGCCTGTTTCTGTATGAGACTATCAAATTGTACATACCTGAGAAGACCATTTCTGTCAGTCCTGTATGGTACTATACGGCTTCTGCAATCCTGTTGGTGGTGGCGCTCTTTTTCACAGATCAGTATTACACCTGGACTGTCCTGCTCTTTGCAGCTGGCTTTTTCCTGCTTGCCCCACTCTTGCATCCGGTGCTGATACAATCAAGAAATTTTTATATTTTTATGGCGTTCAGTTATCTCCCTTTCCTGGTCGTGAATTATATCCTGACCTCAGTGCCGGTGGTGCTGTATGGCAGTCAGGCGATCTGGGGGGGCAGATTCCTCACGATTCCGTATGAAGATTTCTTCTACTCTTTTGCGATGATCGGGTTCTGGACACTCTTTTATGAATATTTCCGTATAAAACTGGCTCATCGAAAATGAAAAACGCTGCGGTGATTGGTGCCGGCATTGGCGGGCTGACTGCTGCTATCCGGCTTGCTGCTGCCGGCTATAAGGCTGTAGTGTATGAAGCAGGCGCAAAAGCAGGCGGAAAGGCAAATGAGTTTAGTATGGAGGGATTCCGGTTCGATACCGGTCCTTCACTGCTGACGATGCCATTTGTTGCAGACCAGCTGTTCGCTGCTGTCGGAAAGAAAAGGGAAGAGTATCTTGAATTCCTCCCCCTGCCGGTTATCTGCAAATACTTCTACCCCTCGGGCAAGATACTCAACGCATACGCTGACCATGATCGCTTCTCAAAAGAGATTGAAGAGAAAACTGACGATACTGCCCAAAGCGTAAGAAAATACTTTGCATACTGTAAACAGATTTACGATACTGCCGCACCTCTTTTCCTGTTCAAACCTTTCTCCGAGTATCAGACCTTTCTGAACAGGGAAGCCCTGAAAACACTGCTCAACATCGGTAAGATGGATGTGCTCCGTACCATGCACCAGGCAAATGCTTCCTTCTTCACCGACCCTGATGTTATACAGCTTTTTGATCGTTATGCAACCTACAATGGCTCCAGCCCCTACCTTGCCCCCGCAACACTGAATATCATCCAGTGGGTGGAATATGGATTGGGAGGATATACGGTAAAGGGGGGTATCTACCGGTTGGCAGAAGCACTGGTGCGGCTCGCTGAAGAATTGCAGGTTGATATCCAGTACAACTCCCCGGTACAGAAAATCGTGACCGAAGGAAAATCGGTGACTGGTGTGAAAGTGAACGGCAGAGAGGAGCGATACAGCCTGGTGATCAGTAATGCCGATACTGGCTATACTTTTGATTCGCTGATTGGGGAAGGGGAGCACAGGGAATCACGCAGAAACCGGAAAGCAGGTACCTCAACATCAGCACTGGTATTGTATGCCGGCATCAAAGGTTCATTCCCTCAGCTGGAGGCGCATAACATTTTCTTCTCCAGTGATTATCAGAATGAATTCAGACAGTTGTTTGAAGAAAACCGCATCCCCGATGATCCCACAATCTATCTCTACACCTCCTCCAGATTCAATCAGAACGATGCTCCTGAAGGGTGTGAAAACTGGTTCATTATGATCAACACCCCGGCGATGCGTAAACCGATTGATGTGGAAACTCTGAATCGTATCCGCCATACACTGATCAGCAGGCTGTCACAACACCTGCAGACTGATGTGGAATCCCTGATCGTCTCAGAAAAAATCATGACGCCGTACGATCTGCAGCAAAATACGATGAGCCCCGGTGGTGCAATCTATGGTATATCCTCCAACAACAGGATGGCAGCATTTCTCCGTCAGCCCAACCGTTCTAAAGTCTATCGCAACCTCTACTTTGCAGGGGGCAGTGCACACCCCGGTGGTGGTATTCCGCTGGTGATGCTCTCCGGCATGATCACTGCTGATATTATTTTACGGCGAGAGTCCTGACCATGATTCAGGCACGCCACGCACAATGGGCACAGATCATCTTCGATCCCTATATCAAGCGGCTGATGAAAAAACACTTTCACCGCTTTATTATGGTAAATGAATTACCTCCCCAGCATGGTCCCCTCGTCCTGACCCCCAATCATTTCAGTTGGTGGGATGGTTTCCTGATCTACTGGGTTTACCGAGATGCCTTCCCAGATAAAAAGTTTTATATCATGATGCTTGAGCATCAGCTCCGGCGCTACCATTTCTTCGGGAAACTGGGTGCATATTCCATCGATCAGCAGAACCCGGTTAGCATGCGTGATACCATCCATTATACCCGGTCAATCCTGAAGGGAAACAGTGCCGTCATCATCTACCCGCAGGGCGCAATTACCAGATATGATCAGCGTCCCCCCGATCTCAAGGAAGGGCTCCGCCTTTTTCTCCCTGATGCAAGTGCGGATGTTCCCGTGGTACCGGTTGCCTTTAAAGTATTGTATGGCGAACATCAGAAGCCTGATCTTCTTTTCCGTTCTGGTGCGCAGCTCCCCTCCGGTGTGGTAAAGAAAAACTTCGAACAGTATACCGCAGCTTTTACCGAAAACCTGAATCAGCTCGATGCAATAGAAATCAATCAGGTGAAGGGAAGGAATCTGCTGTGATACTCTTTTGGGTGCTTACTGCCATTCTTTCCATCCTGCTGTTGGTGGTTATCATGAATCTTTTTTCTGCACCGCGGATGAAAAATATCAAGGCACCACTTTCATCTTCTCCCACAGTCTCTGTATGTATTCCGGCAAGGAATGAGGAGCATAATATCGGCAATGTGCTCCGCTCACTGCTTGAAAGCTCTTTCCCTGTTGCCGAAATCATTGTGGTGGATGATCATTCAACCGACAAAACAGCTGATGTAGTCTCAGGTCTTGCCACCCAGGATCAGCGAATAAGGCTGATACAGGGGGCTGAGATACCGTCAGGGTGGAAAGGAAAAAACTTTGCCTGCTTTCAGGCTGCAGGTGCAGCCCGCGGTGATGTGCTCCTTTTCCTGGATGCGGATGTTGTACTTACTCCTCATGCAGTCAGTTATGCACTCCATACAATGGAGGCAAAAGAGTGCTCTATGCTCTCAGTTTTTCCAGCCCAGATCATCAGGTCGTTTGGTGAATGGCTGATCGTACCTCTGATGAACTGGCTTCTGCTGACATTTCTTCCTCTGCGTAATGTGTATGCCTCAGCCGATCCCCGCTTTGTTGCCGCTAATGGTCAGATGATTATGATCCGTCGTGACCTGTACAACGCCATTGGTACTCATCGGCAGTTCAGGGATGCAGTGGTTGAGGATATGGAGATAGCAAGGGAAGTAAAAAAATCAGGGAACAGGATGATTACCCTTACCGGGGGCGATGCAGTCTATTGCCGGATGTATGATGGGTTTGCTGATGCGGTCAATGGATTCTCAAAAAATTTTTATGCAGGGTTCAACATCGGAAAACCAGGATTCCTTTTGATGATCATCTTTTTTCTGCTGCTCTTCTGGGTGCCGTTGTTTCTGATCCCCGCCGGAACCGTGTATATCATTCCGGTTGTTTTGATTCTATGCAGCAGGGTGGGGGTATCACTCCTCTCCCGGCAGAATATTGTGTTCAACATGCTGCTTCACTGGATCCAGATGCCATTGATGTTTTACATCGGGCTCAGGTCTCTCACAAAAAAGGATGTCAGGTGGAAAGGAAGAATCATTACCTCATAGGTTTTCTGGTCATTATGTACACGGTTGGTGTGATTGGTCACCTGATCCCAGCCACCCGTGGACTGATGCTCATGCTGACGCCTTTCAGTTTGCTCCTGACCGGCTCGGTTGTGCTTGCAGACTGGCTCCTTCGTCACCGGAATGAGGGGGCACACCTCCCGCTGATGGTATGGTTCATTGCGGCGTACTGCTTCACCTTTTTTGTGGAAGTGATCGGGGTAAAAACAGGATTGGTTTTCGGTGCCTATACCTATGGTGATGTGCTCGGGTGGAAGGTGTTGGATACTCCGCTGATCATCGGCTTCAACTGGGTGCTTGTGGTTGCGGGAAGCTATTCCCGTGCCGTCACCCTGGTACGGAACCGTTACCTGACACCACTCCTTACCGGTGCCCTTGCGCTGGTATTTGATCTGGTGCTGGAACAGATTGCTATCCGGCTTGGCTACTGGCATTGGACCGGCGGTGCCATCCCACTCCAGAACTATGTTGCCTGGTTTGTATTGGCAGCGCTGCTCTCATTTCCGCTTGAAAAAATTGTCAGGGTTCGTCATAC
>JAEXTR010000041.1 GCA_023406915.1 Bacteroidota bacterium | reverse complement strand
CGACAATGGCTCTCCCCTGGAAGATGCATTTTCGTATGCCGTGATGAAGAATCCAGCCAAATATGGCGTCAATCCACGGAATGCCCAATCCGGGGCGTATGGCGGTGTGAATCCGGGTGTTTCGGTGCTCTGGCACAATACGGTACGTTTCTTTCAATCCAGCGGTTTCAGGCGGATCGCGGTGTGTATGCATATGAGTCAAACTTGGGCCAATGGTGTTCCGGTGGAAAAGATGAAAGTTAAAGGCAATCGGGCGTTGACTCAGCTATCCAATCTCTCGGTCGTTCTAGTCCGATCCAACCATCCTAACCAGCCGCCTTCCGGACTTGTAGGAAAAGAAGCGCTTGGCTTATTACGCTGGAATGATGCCACTCAAAAATACTCCATCTATATGGCGCTTCCACCCCGGGTTCCGTCATTCACCTGGGAGTCGGTCGTTGAACTAAACAGGCAAATGGAGTCAGGTCGAAAGAAATCTTTTTCTGAAGAGGAGATCTGGGCACCCAGAGAAATTGAGCAGTATTCCCCCTGGTTGTCGGATGGCCAGCGGGAATTCATTCTGACCATCGCACGCAATCCCGGTTTCCGTCTGGAGGAAGGAGATGGTTTTGTCTCGGAGAAGCCCATGACTGGTCCACTCGAGGATCTGGATAAGAAGGATGATCCAAAAGATTGGGACGGACTGGTTCAGTATGCCCGGATCACATGCGGATTGGATATTGATAGCTTGAAGCAATACATCCGCAAAGAATTCGGGGTATTCAAGAATGCGGATATTGAGAAGTATGTACGGGGCTTGAAAAACCTGTCAGCACTGAATCAGCAATCCATCCCTGCTTACTAAAAATCATCACCTTTCAGAATAAAGCCGGAGTTTATTCCCTCCGGCTTTAGCGGTTAAAAAGGAACAAAATGCCTGACCTGATCACCGAGAGAGATCCCATTGTCGTCCATTCTTATGCACCTACCCATCCGCAACATCCTGACGAATACGCACAGGTTTTGCGCAATTTGGAAACCACCTATCAGGAATTGATACGACTTGTCGATTCATGTGAAGGTTGCGGAGAATTTGATTATTCCCGCATTGAAAAGGCCAAAGAAAGATGCTTTTTAGCGGAAAAAAGAAAGGATGAGATATATGCCCGATTCTATGGATGAACAGATATGACGATGGACAAACCAGTAATTAATAATCTGTGAACTGTTCCTTCGATTGTACATTGGACTACTTTTTGACCCTGTTGTTCTGAGAAATATTTTCCTCTTATTCATGATCATCATCTACTAGTGTATATGCGCAACAACCGAATTTCCTTCAGCACCAGATTTCAGGCCTCCATTGGGACTACCCCATTGGATAGTTTTTTTCAATCCCTATACTCTCATCTATAAAGATATTTTATACATACCAGATTCACCCCAAGCCCATTATCAAATAAACCTCGAAGGAGAAAACAGAATGACAACACAACCCAACTACGCAGCAAAAAACATTTCCAACATCAATATGCTGAAAGGAGACGACATTTGCAAAGTACTGAATGTTAGCCGGGCGCAGGTATACAACCTGATGCGCAAAGGCATCATTCCGGCAGTTCGAATCGGCAATAACCTCCGAGTAAAAGAAGAAGATCTTTTCACATATCTGGAGGAATGTCGAATATCTAAATCGTAATCACAAATCACCGATGATTTTTAGAAGAAAACAGAGGTTATTTTCCAGGCAGGAGAAAAAGAAGGATTTTCTCCTGCCGAATTTTTGAATAGACAAAATCAAATAAAAAGGAGTGCAAAATGGTACAGAAAAAGCGAGGTAATAAAGAGGGTACGGTTTTTTATGATGCAGCTAAAGAATCCTGGCGTGCGCAGGTTACGCTTGATGGTCATCGCTTATCCCATAATTCAAAAACCCGGCTGGAAGCTCAGGAATGGTTAAAAATGACCATTGCGCAGATCGACACCGGATTAACCTTCGATGGAGCTCAGACGAAACTAAGTGAATTTATGGAGGACTGGTTGGCGAGCACGAAACCAGGTTTAAAACCTCATACCTGGTACCAATACAATATGACAGCTCACAATCATGTCCTCCCTACCCTGGGGAAGATTACTTTGAAGGACCTGCGGGCTGAGCACATCCAGAAGCTCTACGATAAGAAGCTCAAAGAAGGTACAGGCGCCAGAACTGTTCGATTTATGCATCAGACCCTTCACAAAGCCCTTGACCATGCCCTTCGATTGGGGATTATTCCCCGTAACCCAACAGAAGCAACCTTTCGGCCCAAGGATGAGGCAAAAGAAATGAAGATCTATGACGAGAGTCAGGTGAGTCAATTGCTCATGGCTGTACAGGGGACCCGGGTGGAAGCCCTCTATCAGCTTGTCCTGGCAACAGGTATGCGTCAATCTGAAGTTCTGGCCTTGAAATGGTCCGATCTTGACTGGAAGAATCAGACGATAACCGTAAGGCGGCAGTTGGTTCGCCTCCCCAAATCCAAGGATGAATATTTTTCTACTGTAAAAACCAATGCCGGCAAGCGGACTATAACATTGGGAAATGCAACAATGCAGTCACTGAGAAATCATGTGAATATCCAGGATGAAGAAAGAAGAAATCCGCAAAGAGAAAAGTGGGTTGAAAATGACCTGATCTTTCCATCGATCACGGGTACACCCATGAACCAGTCCAACCTTTACCATCATTTCAAAACAATGATCGCTGAGATAGGGTTACCGGATATCCGCTTTCATGATCTACGCCACACAGCCGCGTCTCTTATGCTCAACCATGGAATTGCACCCATGGTTGTATCAAAGCGGTTGGGTCATGCGAAAGTGAGTATCACTCTGGACACTTATGGCCATTTGATTCCGGAGTTGCATGGTGATGTGGCTCAGATGATCGATGATTTCATTTCACCGGTCAGAATACCAGTAACCGCTTCCCTTCAATCTGAAGAAAATGAAACCGCCATTCGAATTGAATGAGAATTTTCTAAAAAAGATAGGAGAAACATATGCCGATTTTGAACAAATCACCATAGAAGTATATTCTTTTGATTTTCTAACGAAAATAAAAAAGAAATCCAACCTCTTATTTTCTTGCACTAAATAGCATTATTAGTATAATTTACTGAACTCCAAGAAATCCTACAGCAACAACCGGGGGGTTTTCGAGGAAGGTTTTCGCTCCAATCCAAAGAAGTATTTATAAAAAATGCGGAAGGAAAATCCTGACGCATAATAAGCGTTTTCATTTCACTTTTCGGGGACTCAAGAAATGGTCAAATCACGCCACAGCCGGGTTTTAGCAGTTAAAAACGCACTGGTTAAGGGATTTTACCTGTTAACCATCTCCTCTATGCTGATTTCTTCTCTGGCATTAACTCCAACCAGAGTATCGGCGGCTACTTTTAAGAGCGACAAACCTGCCACGGCAATCCAATTGAGTCAAGATTCATTTGGAAAGCAATCGGAAGAAACACCTTCATCAGAACCACCAACAATTCCACCGGCTGACCCGACAGAAATACCTCCGGTTGAACCATCCGCTACACCATCTTTTGAAAATCCAACATCTACTCCGGAAGAACCAACCCTTCCTCCTGAACCTGTTGCATCAGACACCCCCGAATTCACAACAACACCAACGATCGAGCCCTCACTTCCCGAATCCACAATTACTCTAACACCTGAAGTGACGACTACTATTACCCCGGAAGGAAGTCCTTCGCCCACACCGGGAACTACCGTCCTACTCCCTCAAGATGGTTATCGTCATAGAGTTGTTTCTGGAGCCGATTTCAATTGTTTCATCACCAATAATGGTGGTGTGAAATGCATGGGGAATAATGCATTCGGACAACTTGGTAATGGTACATTCGATAGCAGCAATATTCCCGTGGATGTAAATGGACTTACTGATGGCGTAATATCCCTCTCCGCAGGAAATGGACATTCGGTTTGTGCTTTGACTTCTTCGGGCGCAGTAAAGTGCTGGGGTGATAATTCGAATAATATCTTTAATAATGGAAGAGCCGAAAACAGAAGCAATATTCCTGTGGACGTTCCCGGATTTTCTTCCGGTGTTCAATCCATTGAAATTGGAACCGGTCACGCTTGCGCCATTACTGAAAGCAATGGATTATTCTGTTGGGGGAATAATACTTTCGGCCAATTAGGTTCTGGTTCTATTGGCGAAGGTGACATTGAATCTAATATCTATTCAGCCAGGGAAGTAAGTGGCTTGAGTGGTAACGTCCAGGATGTCACTCTGGGAATTGGATTCTCATGTGCAGTCATCTCTGGCGGTGTCAAATGTTGGGGCCAAAATTCTTTTGGTCAGCTGGGTAATGGTGAATCAGGAGATGGTCTTATCTCAATCTCCCCGGTTGATGTGACCGGGTTGTCAGGAACCGCCACCTTTGTTCAATCTGGTGACAATTTTGCCTGCGCAGTCCTTAGTGATGGAAGGGCACAATGCTGGGGAGCCGGGACAATTGGACAATTAGGTAATGGAAGCACAAGCAATTCTAATACACCACAACACATAAAAGATACCAACGGAAATGATACATCAGCAGTCAGAGTGATTTCTTCTGGAAGCATATCATCGTGTTTGGTTGATCTCTCAGAAGATCTATATTGTTGGGGCGGCAATTCCAATGGAATGTTTGGCGACAATTCTAATGAAAACCTGACAAATCCCAAAATTGTTATTAGCTACGTCAAAGAAGTGTCCTTGCGATCGAGTATCTGCACATTCCAAACCAACAATATCCTGCAGTGTTGGGGTTCTAATGAATTTGGTCAACTGGGAATTGGGACAACTGGTGGATTTTTCGATACACCTCAAGAGGTATTGATCAATGGAGAGCAACCAGTAGAAACTGAAACTCCGGAAGTCGACATTACTCCTGATTCAACAGTAGTTCCTGGAGAATCAATTCTTCGTGAATGGTGGGAAAACATAGATGGAGAGACAGTCGCTGATTTAACAAATAGTCCCCTTTACTTAGAGACTCCAACGGGTTACGATTATCTTCCCGATTTTGAAAGCCCGGAGAATGTTGGAGATAATTATGGCGCTAGATTCCGTGGTTATATATATCCGCCGGAAACAGGAGACTACACCTTCTGGGTTAATAGCGATGATCAAAGTGAATTAAGCCTGAGTTCAGATGACGTTCCAGAGAATAAAGTCAAGATAGTTGAATTGAATGGGCGAATCGGGTGGTCAGATCCTTCATCAGTAGTGCTCCTTGAACAGGGGAATAAATATTACATTGAAGCATTGCATAAAGAAGCCGGGGGAGATGATTATCTTAGTGTTTATTGGATGATCCCAGGTGGAAATGAGAGACAGTTGATTGAAGGAGCTTACCTTTCTCCATACTTGGGAAATGAAAGCAATGAAATAACCGATGTAAATAAATCAACCATTCTTGCATCTGCACCATATGTTCTTGCTGATAATATTCAAAAATCCACAATCACTGTTACCTTAAAAAACAGTGAAAACAATCCAATTATCGGACATGAAGTAGAACTCCGTCATAATGGAACAGATGTCACAGTTGAATCAACAATCAATACAACTGATGAAAATGGCAGTATTCAATTCACATTAAGAACAGGAACGCCGCAAACCATAACAGTTGAAGCTCATGATTTATCAAGTAATATCACACTATCCGCAAATGTAATCGTTGAATTTACTCAGTATGAAATAGGCTCTCTTTTGCATGAATGGTGGGATGGGATTGAAGGTCAAAGTATTTCTGATCTAACGGGAAACTCCAATTTCCCAGTAAATCCAACTGGCACTGATCAACTGCAAAATTTTGAAGAGCTAACGAATTCCAAAGAGAATTATGGCGAAAGATTTCGAGGATACATAATTCCGCAAGTATCAGGTACATATGCTTTCTTTTTAGCCAGCGATGATGACAGTGTTCTTCTTCTCAGTAGTGATGAAAAACCTGGAAATAAATTAAAAATCCTGGATTTAACCGGAGTCACAGGTGTTTCTGAGGCGTTTTTCCAAGATCTGGAAGCTGGGAAAAGATACTATATAGAAGCATTACACAAACAGGGTACTGGATATAGTTATTTTAGAGTGTATTGGCAAATTCCTGGAACGGATCCACAAGTAATTAGTGGAAATTACTTATCTCCATTTAAACCCAGTAATACCAATGAGAATCCTGATCCAGATAATTCAAAAATTTCTTCATCAAATCTATATATTCAAGCCAATGACAATCAGCAGGCAACGATCTCTGTTACTTTGCTGGGAGAAACTTTTGAACCAGTTCCCGGTCATGAAGTCGAGCTAATTCATAATGGTTCAAATATTACTGTCGAACCATCATCGTCTACAACAGATTATGATGGACAGGTTCAATTTACAATCCGGTCAGGGACTCCACAATCTGTAACAATTCAAGCGCGAGATAAAACCAGTGGAATTACTCTTTCATCTACTGTGAATATTATCTTTACTAATTATGAAGTTGGCTCAATTTTGCATGAAAGATGGGACGGGATTGAAGGTTCAAGTATTTCTGATCTAACCACCAATCCAATTTTCCTGGATTCTCCAACGTCAACAGACTTACTAACGAGCTTCGAAGGTCCAATTGATTCCGGAGAAAATTTTGGAGAACGATATCGTGGCTATATTGTTCCATTAAAAAGTGGAATATATCCGTTTTGGATCGAAAGCGATGATGACAGTGAATTGTGGTTAAGCTCAGATGATAGCGAAGCGAATAAAGTAAAGATTTTGGATGTTACCGGCGTAACCGGGTTATCTCAGGCTTCACATCAGAATTTGGTAGCTGGAAAAAGGTATTATATTGAGGCATTGCATAAACAGAGTACGGGAAGTAGCTACCTTAAGGTTTACTGGCAAATCCCCGGTGTTATGGGTGGGGAAGTAATTACTAGTAAATACCTTTTTCCATATCAAGAGGAATCAACAGATCCGTCTCAATCAACAATCACATCATCATCCATCGTCTCGGCAAACAACACACAAACTGCCACCGTGAATGTAACACTGTTGGGGACCTTCTTAAATCCTATTGCGGGACATGAGGTGGAATTAATTCACAATGGATCAGACGTCACTATAGAATCATCATCAACAAGTACCAATGAATCTGGCCGGGTTCAATTTAGCATTCGTTCTGGCACTCCTCAAACAGTAATAATTCAGGCACGTGACAAAACAAAAAACATAACTCTCAACACAAGTATTAGTGTTACTTTCCATTCAGGGCAAGTTGGTTCTATTCTAAATGAATGGTGGAATGATATTGAAGGGACATCTATATCAGATTTAATAAATAATCCGAAATATCAAGAACCTCCAACTGGATGGAGTTATTTATCACCATTTGAAGGATCTTTTGCCGATCCCATTTTAGGACCACATGAAAATTTTGGTGACCGGTATCGTGGTTATATCTATCCACCAATTAGTGGTGCATATACATTTTGGATTAGCGGTGATGATACAGGTGAACTTTGGCTAAGCACGAACGATAGCCCGGACCAAAAAACGAAGATCGCAGAGGTAACAAGCCCCACTAATCGGCAATATTGGGATACCTATCCTTCTCAAAAGTCACAAACTATCAACCTGGTTGCGGGTCAAAAATATTACATAGAAGCCTTACATAAACAAAATACTGGTAGATCGCATCTGTCTGTGGCATGGAAAATACCCGGACGGACCAGGACGATCATTTACAATAGTTTTATTGCCCCGTATGAGGAAAAATCTGTAGATCCATCAAAATCAACATTATCATCCTCTCATGCTGTTCTTATTGCAGATAGCACACAAAAAGCCACAATTAATATTAGATTGTTAGGTGAAACATCATTACCCGTGAGCGAACATGAAGTTGAGCTCATTCAAAATGGAACTCAGGTAAATATTGAACCCTCAATAGCAAAAACAGATGCGAATGGTAATGTCCAGTTTTCTGTTTACTCATCGACAGCGCAGAGCATTAGCTTACAAGCAAGGGACAAATCAAATGGCGTAATACTTGATACAACAGTTCCTCTACTATTCTTTCCTGAATCTTCGGGAACAATATTGCGCGAATGGTGGGAAAATATTTCTGGTATTGATATTTCAACTATCTACAATCTCCCCAAATACTCCTATGAACCATCAGGGAGTGAACTTCTTTCAGTATTTGAGGGACCTACCAATCAACAAGACAATTTTATAGAAAGATATAGCGGTCATATAACCGCTCCAATAAATGGTTCTTATAGTTTTGCAATTGCTTGTAATAATTATTGTTTACTTTATCTAAGTTCTGACGAAAACCCGGCAAATAAAACCTTAATTCAGACAAGATACAACACTGCCCAGAGAAATTGGTCAATAGGTTCTTCCCAAGTCAATCTTATAGCAGGGAAAAAATATTATGTTGAAGCCTTGCATAATGCCGGAACGGGATCAGAACATCTCTCGCTGGCATGGACTATTCCGGGAAATCCAATCGAACTCCTTTCTAACAATTATCTGTCTCCCTATACCCTACCAGCTTCAACTGGAGGCGATGGAAAGCTTGCTTATGAATATTGGTCCAACGTTAGCAGCATATCTCTATTGAAATCAAATTCAAACTATCCGTATTATCCTTCAGGAAAATTGTCACTCTCCAGATTGGAAGCTCCTTATAATATATCTGGGGCGTCGAATTACCGGGGTTATCTGATTCCTCCCCAAGATGGCGATTACACGTTCTGGATATCCAGTAAGAAAGCAAGTGAATTCTGGTTAAGTTCGGATGCGACTTTTGAGAATATAGTCAAAATAGCATCCAGCACCGGAACAAACAACTCTTCCGGCTATGAGTGGACAACCAATAGTTATCAACAGTCTAGTACTATTCCATTAGTTGGTGGGCAAAAATACTATTTTGTCGCTTTATGTGATTCTTCTACAGAAAACAACTCTCTCGCTGTAGCCTGGCAACTTCCTGATGGGAAAAAGGAGATCATTACCGGGGCTTACCTCTCTTCTGTTCCTTCACCACTTCCCAAAACGGAGTCGAAATCAATTCTCAGGGAGTATTGGATAGGAGGAATAAACAGCCTATCAGATATTACATCAAGATCGGATTATCCCAATAATCCACACGGCCGAGAAGAACGTTCCAATTTTACAGGACCATCAAATTGGAATGAGCATTATGGATCACGCTACCGCGGATATATTATTCCGCCAGTTTCCGGTGATTACACATTCTGGGTTTCAAGTGATGATGATAGCGAGTTGTATTTAAGTTCGAATTACGACCCGTCGAACAAAACAAGAATCGCATATATTAATGGATATGTTGGACAGGGGCAATGGAATGTTAAACCTTCTCAACAATCTGTAAAAATTCCTCTTATTGCCAATCAGAAATATTTTGTTGAAGCATTGCACTTTGATTGGTCTGGAGGCGATCACTTTGAAGTCGCCTGGCAGATTCCTGGACACAACCTTGAAATAATTGGAAGTGACTATCTTTCCTCCTATAGCTATACTCTCTCAACCACCTCTCCAGATCCAGACCAATCCACCATTGAGATATCTCCGGCAATCATCGCTGCAGATAACTCTCAGACTGCGACAGTCTCAATAAACCTTCTCGACTCCAACGGCAATCCTGTCGTTGGCCATGAAGTTGACATAATTCACGGTGGCGAGAATGTTACTGTCACACCTCTTTCCACTAGGACAGACCGGGAAGGACGTATCAGGTTCACGTTGAGCAGCAATCAGGCTCAAGACCTGGTGATTCAAGTTAGAGACAAAACGAGCGATGTTACATTAGCTGGATCAAAATCTTTGGTTTTCAGTAATATTGATCCAACCGCCTCTTCTGTTTCAGTATCCCCCTCAAGTGTGATTGCAGACGGTATTCAGACTGTCACTTTGAGTATTCTATTGAAAGACTTCGCCGGACAACCCGTTGCGGACAAATCCGTCGAAGTCAAATTGAAATCTGGCCGGCAGGTTACCGTTGATGGTACATTAGCGGCTGAAGAATTTATTGCCATCGGTAACACTAATACTGAAGGCATTGCCACAGCTCAAATAGCATCAACATTTGCAGAAGAAAAACGATTTGACATTTACGGAGATGGCACGCTTCTACAGTCACAGGCAGTGCTTACCTTCATCCCTGGACCGGTCTCTTTAACAAAAACAAAATTCCTGGTAGAACCATTGACGGTAGAAGCTGATAACAGTCATACAGCTTCGATTTCCATCGAATTGAAAGATGAACAGGAAAATCCAATTCCCAACCATGAGATCAATTTGGTATCGACCGGTACCGTGGCAACCATTTCACAACCGAACCCTGCGCTGACGGATTCCAGCGGTATTTTTATTGCCAGTATTAAATCCAAAGATCTTGGTAAGACAACCCTGGTTGCTCAGGACAAAACGGAGAACGTGGATATTGGACGGCATGAGATCACCTGGGTAGCCGGTGCAGTAGACCCGATAAAATCCACCGTTGAAGCATCCACTCAAATCCTCAAAGCCAATGGCACGGATATGGCTCTCTATATCGTGACGTTGATGGACAGCCAGAATCATCCGCTTTCAGGACATCAGGTGGATTTGGCTGTCTCTGGTTGGGACAACACCATCACAGGGCCTATTCCACAGCAAACAGAGGCAGATGGAAAGGTAACGTTCTCGCTCTCTTCAACAAGGGCGGAAACCAAAACACTAACATTTAGAGATACTACCCTGGGTGTTACGCTTTCTCAGACCCCGGTAATTACATTTATAGATCCCGCTGTCGATCTGAATGCCAGCTGCGTTCAACCGGTTGAAGGTTTGGTTGACTGGTGGTCGTTTGATGGAAATATGAGAGACCTGGCCGGAGCATATGAGGCAACTCCCAATTCTGACTTAGCCTTCGCACCGGGAATGATGGGGCAAGGTTTGAGTTTTGATGGAATAGATGATGGAGTCAGCCTGGGTAACTGGTTTGACTATCAGAATTTC
>JAEXTR010000264.1 GCA_023406915.1 Bacteroidota bacterium | reverse complement strand
GGGAATAACGGAAGTTTATATTTGATGTTGTGAGTGGGGGGAAAAGTGTGGGGAGTGAAGAATAAAATGGGGAAATAAACCTCCTCTGCGCTTTGAAACTCAGAGGAGGAGTTTCTATTTTAGTTTATTTCTGAGTCGTGATGCATAGCGCTTACTGACTGGGAATATATCTTCCTCGTCAGTGAGAAAGATATTATAACTGTCTGACTTGGAGCGTGAAATCTTGATGATGTATTCAGTGTTGATGATCTGTGATCTGTGGGATCTGATAAAAACATCTTCCGGAAGCAATGACTCCCATGCTGAAATGCTTTTCCTGATGATAAACCGCTTTCCTGATATGAGCTTAATGCTTGTGTACTGGTTTTCTGCGGTAATAAACTTGATTTCACCGATTTTTACAACCTGTGATGAGGCACCCGATTTCACCAGAATGGTATCTGTCAGTTGATATTTATCTTTGTTCTCCTCGTTTTTCCCGGAAGAGATAATTTCAGACTTTATAGTTTCAAAGCGTTGAAGCCTTGAATCCACCGCCTTCAACAGAGTATTGATTGAAAATGGTTTGGTGATATAGTCATCAGCGCCTAACTCCATTCCTCTCCGCACATCTTCCCTCTCAACTTTTGCAGTGAGGAAAATGAATGGGATGATTCTTGTTTTGGGGTCTTTGGAAAGGGTTTCCAGAACATCATACCCACTGAATCCTGGCATCATAATATCACAGATAATCAGGTCTGGTTTTTGGGTCTGAGCAACACTCACACCCTCTTTCCCTCCATGAGCAAGGATCACAGAAAAACCTTCCTCCCTCAGGATCGTTTGAATGTTTGCCAGTACAGCAGGTTCATCTTCGATGACGAGAATTTTCTTACTCATATTGTATGTTCCGTGATTGTATACATTAGACTAATGGGATCTTTACGATTACTTTTGTTCCTTTTCCAAGTTGCGATTCAGCTTTCACTGAGCCATTATGCAGATCAACAGCTCTTTTCACTATGGACAAACCAAGACCTGTACCAGGAAAAATACCTGCATTCTCTGCACGGCTGAAGGGCTCGAATATCTTCGGAAGGTCTTGTTTTGGGATTCCGATACCTTCGTCAGACAAAGAAAAGATTCCATATCCTCTATGGATTTTTGCTGTTAGAATGATCTTTCCACCGTCCGGAGAATACTTGATTGCATTCGAAAGCAAATTGTAAATAATAAACTTTAAAAGCCGTGCGTCGAGCTTACAGTTTCTGGACTTAATGCTGTCCTTGAAGACTACTGTGCAGTGCTCAGGTGTCATGGGTTGAAACTCTGAGAGTATCTCATTCAAATACTTTGAGACGTCAATTTCGATGGGGGAAAAATTCAATTTCCCGGATTCTGCACGGCTGATTGTAAGAACATCATCAAGCAGGCGGGTAAGATAATTGATAGATGTGTGTATCCGCGCAAAATGCTCATCGATTTTTTCATCATCCCATTTATGACGGTATCGCTGAATGAGCTCGGTTGAAGAAAGTATTGCCGTCAGAGGGGTTCTGAATTCGTGGGATGTGGTGGATATAAAACGAGACTTCATCTCATTAATCTCTTTCTCCCTTTCGTATGCTTTTTGCAGCATCAGTTCAGTCTGACGTTCTTTTTCGATTTCCTGTAGCAGTTGATTATTGGTTGCCTGCAGCTGCCGGGTTCGTGCGATCACTAATTCCTGTAGATTATCCTGATAGATTTTTAATTCCTGCTCCATGGAACGTGCATTGGTAATGTCTTCCTGTATCCCAAGAAAATGGGTTATATTTCCTTTTTCGTCCCTGACCGGGCTTATGGTCAGGCTGGCAAAGTAGAGGGAACCGTCTTTTTTCCTGTTGTTGATTTTCCCGGACCATTGTTCACCTTTTTTGATTGCCTCCCACATCTTTTCATACATATGATCTGCAAACAAACCGGACCTGAGTATCCTTGGTGTCTTTCCAAGGGTATCCTCAGGGGTGTATCCTGTATTGCTGGTGAAGGCTGGGTTCACATACTCTATGATACCGTTGAGATCGGTTATCAGGATCATAATCGGGCTTTGTTCAACAGCTGTGGAGAGTTGGCGAATTATCCGGTCTCTTCGCCGGTCTTCAGACACATCAGTAAAAATGGTGGCAAATGTGCCGTATTCAGGTGAGTATGCTGTCACCTTAAAATGACGATTGAGCTCTGCAGAAAAACTTTCAAATACGGTAGAGTTGCCAGTCAGCGCAACTCTACCGTAAGTATCAATCCAATACTTTTCCGTTTTGGGGAATACCTGGAGCACAGTTTTACCAATGATTTGCTCCGAGCTTAATCCGGTTAATTCTTCAAACTTTGGGTTTACGGTGATAAACTCATAATCAACAGGTTTATGATTCTTAATGATAATCTTGTGATACGCAAAGGCTTCCTGCATGGTGTCAAAGAGATACCGGTAACGCTGCTCACTTTTGACTAATTCAGTCTGCACCTTCTTTTGCTCTGTAATATCCAGTAGAAAGCCTGTCGAACCGGTGAACCGTCCCTCGTTATCATACAGTGCGGTCATATTGAGCAAAATGGTGACCTTGCTTCCGGTATAAGTTCGCATCTCCCTCTCTACACGTTCAATTTTTCCTTCTTTCTCAAGGGTTCTGTAGAGAAATACTCTTTGAGAGGGTGAAAAGTACAGTTTATTCAGGTTTAATTTGAGAGCAGCCTCTTTTGATGGAAGCCTGAAGATGTTCAAAAATTCCTGATTGCAATCCAGGAGCTCACCTGATTTTGATGCAGAGAAATGAGCCGCCAGATCAGCTTCAAAAAACCGGCGGTACTTCTGCTCACTTTCCCTGATGAGCTTCTCATGTTCTTCTCTCTCTGTGACGTCCTTTGCAAATACCAAAGCTCCTCTATGTTGCATATAGGTGTATGGCACTGCTGAGACCTCAAGCTTTACAATTCTTTCATCTTTTGTTGTGATTGTCTCGACTCGGTTGATCGCGGGTATTCTAGATTCATTCAGTTGACGGATTCTTTCTGCGACAGCCTCACGTTGGTCTGGTACGAACCACTCAATCACCGGTGTTCCGATGATTTCATCTCTTGTAGTCGCACCAAATAGGCGCAAACCAGCTTCGTTGATATATGCGAATTTATAATCCGTTTGTATAAAAATGGCGTCAGGGGCAGAATCGATTATGTGTGTCATCTCCTCCTGATTTTCTCTTAAAGTTGTCTGTAGTTGCTTCTCAATTGTAACATCACGTACAAATCCGAGATATTTATCTCCTGGAAGCGCAACACCTGTTTCCTGTAAAACTCCTTTTTCGCCCCCTTTTTTGATAAAACCAACCTCAATAGTGGATTCTATATTCTTTCGTAGATTTTTGAAGTGTTGGATTCCTTCAATAATTGAGTCAGAAGAAACTAGTCTTGAAAGCGGCATGCCGATAA
>JAEXTR010000232.1 GCA_023406915.1 Bacteroidota bacterium | reverse complement strand
CTGTTTCTCCCTGTACTATGCAGTAACAGGATTGTTTACTGCTGCCTGAGCAAGTTCCTTACCAGCACTGATTGCCTGTTCATTCACCGGGATCATGTGATGATGGCGCTCAGGAAGTACTTTTTTCAGTGCAGCGATGACAGCTTCAAGTTGTACAATAGGTTTCAGATGGAGGAATGCCCCCAACATCACCATATTGGCTACCTGTTTTTTCTGCAGTTTCTCGGCAGTAACTACTGCCGGTATTTTAATGATATGGATATCAGTCCGGGTAGGCGGGTTGATAATTGTTGATTCTTCGTAAAAGATATACCCACCGGGTTTCACGCGGCTTTCGAACTTATCAACTGAAGGCTGATTGAGTACAATCGCGGTATCATAGCGTGAAATGATCGGGGAACTGATTCTCTTTTCAGAAATAATCACGGTACAGTTAGCGGTACCGCCACGCATTTCAGGACCGTAAGAGGGCATCCAGCTCACTTCTTTATTGTCCACCATTGCGGCATACGCCATCATCTGACCCATAGACAGGACACCCTGTCCGCCAAATCCGGCAATAATAATTTCTTCTGTTTGCATTTTCCGGTTCTCCTTTACTCTTTTCCAGGAACTTTAATATCGCCGAGCGGATACATCGGGAACATAGTATCTTCGATGTAGTTTATTGTGTCTTTTGGGGTCATCTTCCAGCCGGAAGGACAGTTCGAAACGACTTCAATAAAGCACGTGCCCTTATTCTGTTTCTGGTATTCGAATGCACTCTTCAATGCTTTCTTCAGTTTTCTGACGGCATTGGGGGTATGCACTGCATGGCGGGCTACGTAATAGGCACCGGGAAGCTGAGCAATCAGTTCCGTGATTTTCAGCGGATAGCCAATCGCTTTCACATCTCTGCCATAGGGGGTGGTTGATGTTTTCATACCTTCCAGTGAGGTAGGTGCCATCTGACCACCGGTCATGCCATAAATTGCATTATTGACAAACAGGATCAGCAGGTTTTCACCACGGTTTACAGTGTGAATGGTTTCTGCGGTTCCGATAGCTGCAAGGTCGCCATCACCCTGGTATGAGAAAACATACTTGTCAGGTAATACGCGCTTGATACCTGTAGCAACTGCACTTGCTCTGCCATGTGCTGCCTGCTGCATATCGATATTCATATAGAGATAGGCGAATACTGAGCATCCAACCGGAGCAACGCCTATGGTCTTATCCTGGATACCGAGTTCTTCAACCACTTCCATCAATACACGGTGAATAACACTGTGTCCGCATCCGGGGCAGTAATGGAACGGAGTATCAGTCAGCGTCTCCTGTATGGGATCATACACACAGTTTTCATTAAGCATTAATTTTTCCATTGTCTCTCCGGTTCCTTATTTCACGTTCATAATTTTTTCAACTTCTTCAAGGATTTCTTCCGGTGTGGGGATCATTCCACCCATTCTGCCCTTGAAGTAAACCGGTTTCTTACCATTGACCGCCAGTCTTACATCTTCAACCATCTGACCAGCATTCATTTCCACCGTCAGCATAGAGTTGACGCGGTCTGCCATGTTGGCAATAGCTTTTTCTGGGAATGGGAAGAGTGTGATTGGACGGAACATTCCGACTTTCAGACCTTTTTCTCTTGCGAGATCAGCTACCTTGGTACAGATTCTGGCGCAAAGTCCAAAGGCAACAAGAACCAGATCAGCGTCTTCAGTCATGTACTCTTCGTACCGGATTTCGACTTCCATAGATTTGTATTTTGCCTGAAGCTCATGGTTGATCTGTTCCATTTTTTCAGGTTCAATAAACAGAGAGGTAACTACATTCTGACCTCTTTTATCCTTACCGGTTGTAGCCCATTCAGGGGTAACGTGAGGAAGACTTCCTTCTGCGGGGAGTTCAATTTTCTCCATCATCTGACCAAGAGCACCGTCTGCCAGAATCATAGCAGGATTGCGATATTTTTCTGCGAGTCTGAATCCTTCAAAAACATGGTCGACCATTTCCTGAACGGTAGCAGGGGCAAGCACGATCAGCTTATAATCGCCATGACCGCCACCTTTTACCGTCTGGAAGTAGTCACCCTGTGAGGGTTGAATAGTCCCAAGACCCGGGCCGCCACGTGTAACATTAACTACAAGGCAAGGGAGCTGTGCACTGGCGATGTAGGAGAGCCCCTCCTGCATCAGGCTGATTCCAGGGCTTGATGATGAGGTCATTACTCTTGCACCGGCTCCTGCGGCACCATAAACCATATTTATTGATGCAACTTCACTTTCAGCCTGCAAAACGACCCCTCTTCTTTTTGGGACCTGCTCTGTGAGATACTCCAGAACTTCAGACTGTGGAGTGATAGGGTAACCGAAGTAGGCATCGAGACCGGCACGGATAGCCGCTTCTGCCATTGCTTCGTTCCCTTTCATTAAACGAATCTCTTTTCCGTTAGGATGAGTTTCTGCCATAATATTTCCAAGTTATTGTTTTCAAACAGGCATCAGGCATACCCCTGATGCATTGGTGTGTGTGTAGTGCTGTTAAGCCTCTAAAAATCTAAGAAGGCAGAAGAGTTACGCCTGGGTAACTTTCTTGGTTGCCTCGCGGTAAACCGTGATTGCGCCATCAGGGCAAACCAGTGCACAGTTGGTGCAACCGCCGCAAACATCCATTGAAAGGGCTGCAACACGGTAACCTTTAATGTTTATTTCCTCTGAAAGTACGATTGCACCTTCAGGACATGCCAGAATACAAAGCTCGCAACCTTTGCAGAGCTCTTTATTTATTAAAATCGTTCCTTTTTTAGCCATAGTAAAGCCGTATTTGTTCATTGTTCAAAGACTGTAACTTGTTTTAGTACAACTTATGTGCCAATAAAAAGTTTAGTTTAACGCGTTTTTTAACACTTTTCATTACCATTACCAAGAAGTTTGAGAAAAGGGGGTTTCCAATAACTGAGAAGTATCTGGCAGACCGTCCTGCGCATATTCTGGCTTCCTGAACCAAAGTTCCGTATACCCCACCCCTTTTTATGAAAATGATCTTTTTTTTGCTATTTTGCCCTGCAACTTTAAACGCTGAGGAAATGCCATGATTTTCATTCGTACGGTATTGTTTTGCTTCCTGCTAACCGCTGTTATCTTCCCGCAGTCTGATATTCCGAAAATTTTTCACGGACTCTCCAGA
>JAEXTR010000138.1 GCA_023406915.1 Bacteroidota bacterium | reverse complement strand
CCTCAGCACCATCCAAAGGAACAACTGTTTTCAAATCGTGCCTGCATGCGGCATAAACCCTGGTTATCTCCTCAATCTGCGCATCACTGATCTCATTTCGCTTATTCCCAAGGCTCTTCTTCATCTTCTGGAAAAACTTGGAGGCATCAATCAGCTGCACTTTCCCTTTCCGTTCCCGGGGTTTCTTATTGGTCACAAACCAGATATAGGTGGAGATACCAGTATTATAAAACAACTGATCCGGAAGGGCAACAATGGCATCCAGCCAGTCGTTTTCAATGATCCATCTGCGGATATTGCTTTCACCCGATCCTGCATCACCCGTAAACAACGGTGATCCATTAAAAATAATCGCTATCTTTGAGCCGTCCCCTCGTTTTTCAGGCGCAGGGTGCATCTTGCTCATCATGTGCAGCAGAAAGAGAAGTGATCCGTCATTGATTCTTGGCAAGCCGGGACCAAACCTGCCATCAAATCCCAGATCCTTATGCTCCTTTTTTATGTACTGCTCTTCCGGCTTCCACTCCACCCCAAAAGGCGGATTGGCAAGCATATAGTGAAATTTCTTCTCCTTATGTCCGTCAAAGGTCTTCCCGTCACCCAGGGTATTACCCAGCACAATATTATCTGCCGGCTCATCCTTGATAAGCAAATCAGAGGTACAGATCGCATACGACTCATCATTGTATTCCTGCCCGTACAGCATGATTCTTGCTTTGTCGTTATGGCTCCTGATATACTCTTCCGAAACCGATAGCATGCCGCCGGTTCCGCAGGCGGGGTCATAAACGGTTCTCACAATACCGCTTTTGTAAATGTCTTCTTCACCGGTGTAGAGGATGTGTGCCATCAGTTTGATTACTTCCCGGGGGGTGAAGTGATCCCCTGCTTCTTCGTTTGCCTGCTCGTTGAATTTCCGTATCAGCTCTTCAAACAGATACCCCATCTGTAAATTGGAAATCCTTGCAGGGTGCAGGTCAAGGTCAGCAAATTCCTTCAGAACAAGGAACAGCCTGTTCGCCTTATCCAGTTTCTCAATTTCCTGCTCAAACTTGAAGTTTTCGAATATCTCTTTCGCCTTGGGGGAAAAACCATTGATAAAGGAAACAAGGTTTTTTGCCAGGTGCTCCGGGTCTTCCAGAAGTTTTTTGAAGGTGTATTTACTGATGTTATAGAGATGCTGCTTCCTGCCTTTGCTGGCAAATTCTGCAATTTTGGCGTTGAGGGCATTACCCGTAAGCCCAATATTTTTCAGGCGTTTGTATTCTGCCAGTACAGAATCTTTGGTAGGTTCGAGCACACAATCCAGCCGGCGTAATACCGTCATCGGTAGCATCACCTTCCTGTATTGTGGCGGGCGGTACGGACCCCTCAGCTTATTGGCTATATTCCATATAAATCCTACAATTTCCTGATGACCGTTCAGCATAGTTCAGCTCTGTATTCTGTGTATGAAGAGTATTGAATTCCCTAACAGCAATGTGGTGCCAATTCGGAGAGTAAATTAAATAATTAAAGTGAAGAAGGAAAGTACATGAACCAGGAAATTTAGGCGGGTTCCCGCTCCTTCAGAACCCATTTTCCCAATTTCTTTCACTCTGCTTTAAATATTTCTATGAATTTTTAAAGTATAACTGCAATTTTCGGCATTTTCCCCCCTTTCATCTTCCAGTGCATAATCTGCCCATTCCATCATTTTTGAATTATTTTCAAAAAGTATACCCGATTCTTTAAAAAACGATAAATACTCATCATAAATTCTTCGATAATAGTGATGTATCGAATTATCGGTGACTCTGGCAAATGTTTAAAGTATAAAATAGTTCTACCAGAATTGTTTTCACCACACATCAAAAGGAAAAGTTATGAGAAAAAAGTTACTTCTGCTGACTTTAATACTGATTATTTATGCTGTGTTTACACAGGCCCAGTCAATCAGTACCGGATCAGGCTGGCACACCATCTGTGTAAAAGCTGGTGGAACTGTGTATTCGTGGGGACTTAATAGTTATGGACAGTTAGGCAATGGAAGCAGTGGGGATAACAGTAGTGTTCCTGTTGCGGTTACAGCTTCAGGCTCTTTGAATGGGAAAACTATTACAATGGTCGCGACTGGAAGTGAACATAGCATGGCACTGGCATCAGATGGAACGGTGTTCACATGGGGAAATAATTACGAGTATCAGTTGGGTGGTAATGACGGATGGGATAGTGATGTTCCCTATGCTGTCACAATAACCGGCAAGGTCATTACAAAAATTGCCTCAGGTGATTATCACTGTCTTGCCCTGGCATCTGATGGTACCATCTCTGCCTGGGGCGCTAATCTTAGTGGGCAACTCGGACGTGGCGGAATTAGTCTCAAAGAGCTTCTTCCCGTTCAAATTGCTTCCGGCGCTTTTGGCGGGAAAACCATCACAATGATTGCCGCAGGTTCTGATTTTAGCATAGCCCTCGCATCAGATGGAACACTGTTTTCCTGGGGGGATAATAGCCAGGGCCAGTTGGGTACTGGGAATAATACAAATAGTAATGTCCCTGTGGCAGTTAGTATACCTGGGAAGACCATTACAAAGATTGCAGCAGGTTCTTTACATTGTATAGCCCTCGCATCAGATGGAACGGTCTATACATGGGGGTACAATGGTTTGGGGCAGCTGGGCAATGGAAATAATACAAACAGCAATGTCCCTGTGACAGTTACAACGTCCGGGGTGCTTAACGGCAAAACCATTGTACAGGTAGCTGCAGGTTCTCGACATTGCATTGCACTGGATTCAGACGGGAAAGTGTATACCTGGGGATATAATATTCATGGTCAGTTGGGCAATGGTAACAATACAGATAGTAATGTTCCTGTAGCTGTGAATGCCTCAGGCAGTTTGAGCGGGAAAACCATTACACACATCGGGTCAGGTTCTTTTCATTCCATCGCACTCGCATCAGATGAATCAGTTCATACATGGGGGATGAATGATCAGGGGCAGTTGGGAAATGGGTCTGGAGCCTATTCGATCAATGTCCCTGTAGGTGTTAATAGTCCCCTCCCGGTTGAGATGACATTGTTTAAGGCTACAGTTGATGGCAGCAATGTAGAATTGATATGGCAGACGGCTACCGAAACGAAGAACTACGGTTTTGATGTAGAAATTAGAGCAAAAGCAGAAACCTCAGCCTGGCAGAACATTGGATTTGTACCTGGTAATGGTAACAGTAACGCACCAAAATCGTACAGTTATACTCTTAAGGATGTGACTGCCGGATTACACCATTTCCGGCTGAAACAGATCGATACAGACGGAAGTTATGAGTATTCTGATGTAATTGAAGTGCTTGTCGGTGCACCAATGGAGTTCTCTCTATCCCAAAACTACCCAAACCCCTTCAATCCCTCAACTTCAATTAGTTTTGATGTACCGTTGAAAAGTAATGTCACACTCACCGTCTTCAATGCCCTGGGCGAAATCGTTCAGACTCTCGCAATGGGCACCTATGAAGCCGGTAGGCACCAGGTCACTTTCAACGCTGCTTCCCTTCCAAGTGGTGTGTATTTCTATCGCCTTCAGGCAGGTGACTTCGTGCAGACTCAGAAGATGCTGCTCCTGAGATAGCTATATCTTAAATGGAAGCTGTTAAAGGCTTTGAACTTTGACAGCTTCCGTTTTTCATCGCAACAACTGAATTTTCCCCGTGAATATATGCCATTTTCCCATTCTGCATAGCCTATCTTCTATCCCCAATTGACATTCCGAAAGCTGAATTCTATTCACCTCCATCTGCGCTATTGTTGCATGGATTATCTCCAGCTGGTTTTAATACCCTAATACCCCAAATTCTCTCACCCTATTTGCAACACAAATACAAACTTAAAAGTACAACAGTAATTTCCAACTTTGCCCCTGGCATCCCTACTCCAATCACTACTAAAATATTTTCAATAATTGCACATGATTCTGCAAATAGGTATAAACTTTGTGCAGAAGATCTTCGATAATAATTGAAATTTGAAGAAAGTTTCAGACTTCTTCTCTATTCTTTTAAGGGTGCAGTATTACCATTTTTCCGAAAGTTTTCAAAAGAAAAGGATTAAACTATGAAAACAATCATCAGACTATCAGGTATGCTGTTTGCAGTGTTGCTCTTGGTCACTCTCACATCATGCAATAATTCAACTCCTTCTGGTCCAGAGGTTCAGGATATCAACCCTTTCTCCAATGGTAGCAATGAAAGGAATCTGATTGTCGTCCTCAGCGATGTTCACCTTGGCGCAGATCTTGCCTATGCAGAAATAAAGAATAACCTTCCAGCTCTCGAAAAACTTCTCAAAAAGATCAAAGCATCCCCGAATGTCAAAGAACTGGTTATCGCAGGTGATCTGCTCGATGAATGGTTCGTACCGGCTCCGCTGGACACCTACCAGGGAAAAAACCAGGCAGATTTTGTTCAGCGTATTGCCACCGCAAACAAGGGAGTAATCGATGCTTTCAACGCAATCATTCAGGAAGGCAAAATCCTGGTAACCTATGTTCCGGGTAACCACGATCTTACCATCACGGCAGAGAATGTAAGCCTCATCATGCCGGGAATCAACCAGGCACGCGATGAAAAAGGCCTGGGAACCTACACACCTGCTGGACTTCCTCAATTAGCAGTCGAACATGGTCACCGCTACAATTTCTTCTGTGCACCAGATCCGCTAACGAACCAGACAATAGCCCCCGGAACTATCACCCCTCCCGGTTACTTTTTCACCCGCATAGCGGCACTCCATGTTCAGCAAAAGTATCCCCCGGCAGGCGATACAGTAAAAATAATTGTTCCCGACCCAGCGTATGATGAAAGCCAGCGCCTCCTCTATACCTATTGGAAAATCTGGGAATGGGCACTCAATTTCCTCACCATCAAAAACAAATTTAATGAGCAGTTGATCGTTACTAACATAGATGGATTTACGGGCACCTTTTCTGTCAATGACTTAGTCCCGTTCCAGACCTCTCCTGGCGGAGCACTGGATGTGAGCCTCTATAAAGGTATTCAGGATAGTTGGAAACAGAGACAAATCCTCAATCGTGTGCCTGTCGAAATTCCCACAGATCGTGCAATCGTTAACTCATCCAGTTTTACAGAAACTGATGAGCAGGCAAAGATGCAATACTTTATGAACCCCAGTTCAAATAAGCGACTCGTTGTTTTCGGACACTCACACGATCCAAAGATAGTTGCCTCACAGAATACTGCAGGCGAAAAATGTATTTATGCAAATTCCGGCACCTGGATTGATGATAACCCGAAGAGAACGAAGATGAATTTTGTTATCATCACTCCTCAGAGTAGCGTACCAACCACCCAAACCTTTGTAAGACTCTACAATTTTGAGAAAGAGGTTTTTACAAAAATGGCAGAGGAATCAGTACGCTTTTAGCCGCATATTGCAGTTCCCCTGGTAACAACAGAGGTACTCATTGCAACTGTTTTTACTGACGATAAATTGAAGAGGCTGTGCAATCATTCATGGCACAGCCTCTTTTCTCACTAAAGAAACATTTACATTGGTCACGTTTACATTGCCTTACCCTGCCATGGCAGAATAAGTGTTGAGGTCAGGTAAATCAGGGTAAACTTTTTAGAAATATTTTCGTGGTTATGTTGAAGAAACTCACTTCGATTTTCTTCTCAGTAAGTTGTCGCTCACATACACCGCAACTATTTTTCCGCCGTTTTCAAATAAAGGATTATAGTATGAGAACAATAATGAAATTAATGAGTCTGTTTATTATAATGTTGTCCCTCTCAACCCTCACACCTTATCAAATGTCATTTCCGTTCTCGCCGCAGGATGAAGGAATTAACCCCTTCACCAATGGCGGAACTGAAAGAAATATGATTGTCGTCATTAGCGATATCCATCTTGGTGCTGACATTTCGTATGCCGAAATCAATAAAAACCTTGGTGCTCTCGAAAAACTGCTGAACCAGATCAAGTCATCCCCGAATGTCAAAGAACTGGTTATCGCCGGCGACCTCCTCGATGAATGGTTTGTTCCCGCGCCGATAAACACCTATCAGGGTAAGGATCAGACAGATTTTGTAAAGCGTATCGCCGAAACCAACAAAGGGGTGGTCGATGCCTTTAACAGCATCATTCAGGAAGGTAATATTCTTTTAACCTATGTTCCGGGTAACCATGACCTCACCATTACTGCGGAAAATGTCAGTATGATCATGCCCGGAATCAACCAGGCACGCGATGTAAGGGGCTTAGGAACTTACTCCCCCGCTGCCTACCCAAAAATCGCCATTGAACATGGTCACCGTTACAATTTCTTCTGCGCTCCGGATCCATTCTCCAATCAGGATATTGCACCTGGTACCATTACACCTCCCGGATACTTTTTCACCCGCATCGGTGCCCTTCATGTACAACAAAAATTTCCGAAACCCGGAGATTCCGTAAAAACTGTAATCCCAAATGCTTCAGGGAATGAAAGCCAGCAATTGCTGTATGGATACTGGAAAACCTGGAAATGGGCAGTAGATTATCTGACAATTACCAATAAACATGATGAAAAGCTTATTGTCACAAATGTTGATGGATTTACCGGTACATACTCAGTAAACGATCTGCTCCCCTACCAGAACACCCCCGGTGGTGAATTGGATGTTGAGCTCTATAAAGGGATTCAGGATACCTGGAATCAAAGACAGAAGCATAATCTGGTGCCTGTCGATATTCCTGTGAACCGCGCAATTGCAAATGCCGGCGTTGATTCTGAGTCTGATGAACAGGCAAAAATTCAGTATTTTTTGAACCCAAATTCCGATAAGCGTATCGTTGTTTTTGGTCACACTCACGCCCCATTGATCATTCCTTCTGAAGACAATAACGGACAAAAATGCGTTTACATAAATTCCGGCACCTGGATTGACCATAATCCAATCGGCAAAACCAGAACTTTTGTTGTTATCACACCACAAGGCGATGATCCTGCTTCTCAAACGCAGGTTAAACTGTATAACATTGAAAATGAAGCGGTAAACATCATGGCTGAGGAATCATTACGCTATTAAAGGGCTATACACTGACTGCTTATCGCTGATCAGAGTATGATCCCCCCAATTCCTGATAAAATCCCAAAAGAGGCTATAGAACAATCAATTCTATAGCCTCTTTTATTATTTACTCGTCAAACAATATTCTGCAAAAACCTGTCTGATGTTCGTTTTCCCGGCGCAATATGAGATAATACTCCACATTATATTTGCCAATTTCATCCTTTCCACTATTTTTGATCTACACGTTCCCTTTTAATTATTATTGGTGCAATTAGCATGGCAACTCATGAAGCAACCGGATCAAATGATACTATCTATCACGTAACCGTTGGTGATATCTCTATCGCCTATCGCACGGACGGAAGTGGATTTCCACTCATACTTATAGTGGGTTATGGAAGCACCATGCATATATGGGAATCTGCAATGATTCAGAACCTCTCATCACATTACAAGGTCATTCTGTTTGATAACCGTGGTATAGGTGACTCTACAACAGGATCAGAACCATTTTCAATCGGGCAGTTTTCAGAAGATACTGCCGGATTGTTGAACGCAATAGGTATTCAGCAGGCACATGTACTCGGATGGTCTATGGGTGCAATGATTGCGCAGGAGCTCGTGCTGCGCCATCCGGAAATGGTAAGCAAACTAATCCTCTGCGCACCCCTCTGCGATGCAAACATGTTTCCGCCCAGCTATGAAGTAATACAAAAACTGACTGATACATCCGGTACCCCCGAAGAACGCGGTATGCGTTCCATCAGCACCCTCTTTCCTGATGAATGGATAGAAAACAATGGTCAGCGTATTGGTGAGGTGTTTTTCAGACCTATGGGAATTATTCCGGAAGAAACCATCGGCAAACAGTCGATGGCAATCGCTTTCTGGACTGGTACAACCGAACGCCTGGGTGAGATCGGGTCCCCTGTGCTCCTGGTTGCCGGAACAGATGATTGCCTTGTAATACCTGAAAACTCCCGTTTTATGAGTAAAAAGATACCCAACGCACAACTGGAAATGATTGAAAACGCAGGGCACGGTTTAATGTTTCAGTATCCGAAGCTGTTTTGTGAGAAGGTCATAGATTTTCTGAAGAAGGAATGAAATTACTGATTTAATTCACAATTACTGAATTAGAGAGTAATAAAATGATTGATTGCAATACCAGACCATACTTTTGTGAATGGATCACTCATTCTAATCTTAATCAAATTCAGGAGACTTGTTTCTCCCGATACCCCTTCACCAACTCCCCTACCGTGGAGAACTGAAACTCAGACAGCAGCTTTTCTAATCTGCCGTATGTCTTCTCAAGATTATTGTAGTGCCTGAAACTCCTTGTCATTGGGAGTTTCTGCACCGGCTGATCTGGGTCAATCTCCCATGGATGCAAATAAAAAATCAGTGGTCTTCCCTGCCCGATGCATGTTTGAACCAACTTTCGGAAGAGCGGATATGGATAAAGCCTGAAGTTTCCCCCGCCTCCACAAGGAATATTCATGCCCCCTATGGTAGCGCAACTGAGTGGTACTTCCGTAAGTGTAGCTGAATGCGGGTACAATTCAAGTTTCTGATTTTTTATTCCATATTCCGGATGTAATGAAACAGGATAGACTGATGAGTCATATTGCAGACCCAGCTCGGAAAGAATATCGAGAGCCCAAAGGCTTTTTTCAACGATGGAAAACATCGGTGCTCTGTATCCATATACCGGTTGCCCGATAATATCCCGTACTATTTTCACTGACTTTTCAATATCAACACGAAACTCCGACGGAGTTAATTCATGAACAGGTTTATGATTGTATCCGTGAATGCCAACCTCGTGCCCCCGCTCTTCGATCTCTTTTATCAGTGCAGGGTGCCTTTCCGCGATCCACCCAAGCACAAAGAATGTTGCCTTTACACTAAACCTGTCAAAAAGGTCGAGAAGCCTCATGGTATTCTGTGATACCCGGCTCTCACAACTCTCCCATCTGTCAAATGGAATGATTTCACGTAAATTATAAACACAGAACCAATCCTCCAGATCAACTGAAATAGCATTCATAGTAGTACGCACCAATTATGTATTAAGAAAACAAACTTTCATTGACAAAATCTGCGATCCTTCGTTCCCGATTCCCCCAATTCAGACATCATCATGGGATACGAATTCAGACAAAGAGGTATAACACACTCCTGCTGATCATTTTCAAAACTTCCTGTGTAAAATAGTAAAATATTATTTATCACAAAAAACGCTCGAAAACGAAGCGTAACTGACTCTTGACTTCATGTTTATTTATCCTTAATTTCATTTGTGAATCACTTTCATAGTGCAAAAGGTTACAAAATGCGCTTCAGAATTCTCATTGGGTTATTATTTCTATTAGGTTCTCTTCCTGTCCTGGGGCAGGATGGTCAAATCGATTCTTCATTTGGCGTTAACGGACGCTTCGTGTACACCGGATATTATTTTGGTGAAGTGGCAAATTCTGTCATCATTCTCAAGGATGGTGCATTTGTGTTGAGTATCTTGCCCAATAATTACAGTCGTCGCGCTTATGTAAAGTTCAGTAAAACTGGTCAGGTCGATAGTTCCTTTGGGGAGAATGGTGTTCTTTCCTTATTTGGTGCCTGGGCCCGTGCAAACTTTGTAAAACTACAATCATCTGACCGTATCATTATCGCGTACTCAGATGATCTCTCGGTTATAGTATCCCGCTACTATTCCTCCGGCAAAATTGACTCATCATTCGGGGTGAATGGCAAAGCAAGAATACCCTTCTCTCAACAGTCCCCTGTGTTAAAATCCATTGTAGTGGATAAATCAGACAGAATCCTGATCAGTACATCCCTGAAGATATCGAATGTTTTGTCTATCAGCATTTCAAGACTCACAGAAAATGGAACGATAGATCAAAGCTTTGGTGCTGAGGGACATGTCATACACAGTGCACCAAATTTTAACCTAACCCCGAATGATATGGAGTGTGGAAGCGATTACAGTATCTTTATCACTGGCAAAGGTTTATTAAGGAGCGACAACAAAAACTATTTTTACACACTGAAACTGCTTGAATCTGGCAACCTGGATCCATCATTCGGTACCGGAGGTGTAGCTACCTTTTCCCATACGGGCAACTCTACCGCAACGGTGGTAAAGTTACAACCCGATGGAAAAGTTCTTGTGGGTGGTTACTTCATAACTCAACCGTATGAACGGGGTCCATTTATGATGATCCGGTACCTTGCCTCAGGTGAACATGATACCCAGTTTGGAAACTCGGGTCTGGTGCTCACTGATTTTTCCGGTAATAGTGATATCATGAACGATCTCATCATTCTTCAGGATGGGAAAATTGTTGCCGGTGGGGTTAGCTTGGTGAGAAACGGAGCATTCTTAGTAAAAGCCAGAGCACTTACACGCTATCTCCCCGATGGGAAGACTGACAGCAATTTTGGCAGAGATGGTATTCTACCGTTACAGGCTTTCGCAAAGGATGAGCAGATACTTGCTCTCGCCCAGCAATCGGATATGAAGCTCATCGTTGTCGGTTCAGGCATACACAACAATACATCACTGCCTGCTGTGTATCGATATTTTACAAGTGCGTCGCAACTTTCTATCACAAGCATTCCAATAAACCAGTTGATGGTTGTTGGCTCAAGCCAGGTTATAAATTGGAAAGCAGGTGGGTCCTCATTCGTCCGTCTGGAATTATCTGTCGATGGTGGCTCATCATGGAGCGTTATCCCGGGTGCAGAACTTCTCCCAGCTTCAGATGAAACCTTTTTATGGCGCGTACCCAACACCCCATCTGAGATGTGTTTCTTAAAGATTGTTGACGCTATAAATCCCTCAATGTTTTTTCAATCCCACAGTTTTCGGATTGGTGCACCCTCAATCTTTATTCCCCTTCCCCAGGATACATGCTGGCTGGATACTGACCTGAATGGTTATGAAACCAACGTAATAGATGCAGCTCAATGCTCAATTGCCAACGCTGAAATTACTGGATACCGATGGTATATGAATGGTGAACTTGTTGACACTAATCAGGCACCAGCATTTACACTTACTACAGGCAGCCATGAAATCACCCTCACATTACTCAACGATATGGCAATAGGTGTTTCTAGAATAATCCATATAATAGTAGCAGGATCAAACAAACAGTTTGGAGCGGTTATCACGGGCCCTGTCAGTCAATCAGATGATAACTATTATGTATCATCAAAAAACAGCACATTGTTCAGGATCGATTCAATTGGTAATGTAATTAACTCCTTTTCAACCAGGGGGAAACAACATTCAGCAATCAGTATCAGCAAATCGAATAAAATTTTTATTGGTTCAGATAACCGGCATACATACTGCTTTGATGCTGATGTAATTCCTGTTTGGAGCCGGAATACGGGTGATATTGTGAAGGCAACTCCCATTGCAGATGATCAGGATTCCTCTCTTTACCTGATAAACACCAACGGATTCGTTCAGGTGTTGGGCTCCCAAAATGGCAGTTTCAGGTGGTCCTATAATACTGAACGAAGTATAACCGCAACTCCTCTCCTTGTGAAATCTCAGGAAGAATCAATTCTCATCATCGGTACTCTAAGCGGTCCGAACAACCCGCCAATCCTCTTAGCCCTGAAAGATGTCCAAACAGGTGGTGAATTACTCTGGTCAAAGGAAGTCTCCGGTGGGATACAGGGCGGTCTCGCTTTCCGCACAGATGGATTACAATCAATGGTGTACTTTGCAACCGGAGATGGATACCTATACAGGATCCGCTGGGATGGGTACAATGAGGATAACTGGAAAGTCTTCCTTGGTTCATCAGTGCAGAACGCCTCCCCGGTTCTCGATTCCGCCGGACGGGTTTACATAGGTACAACTGCTGGCTACATGCTCGGATTTGAACCTTACTTCACCACCTCCAGTCAACCGCTACTTTCATTCTTTGCCGGATCAGAAATCACTACCACAGCAGCAATAGGTGCTGCTGGCAATCTCTATTTTGGTACAAAAGGTGGAAGATTCTTTGCACTGAAAGCTACGGGAGATTCACTCTCGCTTCACTGGTCACTCAATGCAAAGTCCCCGTTTACTTCACCTTCACTGGTTACTGAAAACGGTTTGGTGATGAATGGTGCTGATAATGGCATACTGTACGTTATGCAGGAACCTGAATATCAGCAGGCAGCTTTAACACCATACCATGCCTATTGGGGGACATTCGCAGGCAACAACAAACGAAACAGGATTGCTTACCTTGATCCCACTTCTGTTCACGAATCAGAGGATATCCCGGCAGAATTTTCTCTATTCCAGAACTATCCTAATCCTTTTAACCCGGTGACCGAGATATCATATACGCTCCCGATGACGACATTTGTTCAGCTACACATCTTTGATATTCTAGGTAACAGGATTGAAACTCTGGTGAGCAAGACTCAGCAACCTGGTCACTACTCACTTCAGTTTGATGGTACAAAACTTAGCAGCGGTGTCTATTTCTATCAGGTAGTTACTGCACAATATACCGCTGTAAAAAAGATGGTTGTATTAAAGTGATTCATGCAGCAACTATAAAACAAGTCACGAAGACAATATAACTGATCAATCTATACATGTTAATGAATACATACATGCTTTTGCAATAATTAAAGAGTAACCGAAATGCGTACAACTCAGCTTATAATTCTCACTTTGCTGCTGGTAATAAACCAGATACAGGGGCAGGAAGTAGCGATAGATACTTCATTCGGTACAAATGGATTTTTTCTTTATGATGCTGTGACATCGAATAGCAGAGTGATGTCAATCGCCTCCCTCCCTGATCAAAGTATGATCGTGGGTATTCATGCAAATACTTCCCGCGACCCATTCTGTCTGAAACTCACCAGGGATGGTGACCTGGATACTGCATTCGCAGATTCCGGAACGCTAACCCTGCCTACCATCGGAGCCACCAATCTTTTAGCTGGAGTCCAGAAGAATGGAAAGATCATCGTTGCCCTTTCTACCTTCTATATCCTTTCTATTACAAGATGGTTCCCGGATGGCACCCCTGATCCATCATTTGGGAGCAACGGACGAGTTGTGATCATTCCCCCAAACTGCAGAGCAACCCTTGCCTCAATGGTGATCGATAGCCAGGATAGAATCATCCTCGGCACTCACGAAGAAGATGGGGTCAATACAAGATTTGGTGTCACCAGAATCACCCCTGAAGGAGTCCAGGATCATACTTTTGGAAGAAACGGACAAGTATCTATAACAAATATCAATTACAAGCTTTATTGCTATGCAGTGGACTGTAATAAACAGGATCAGATTTTTGCTGCAGGATATGGAATCACTAATCTTACCGATGGGTATGATATCGTTGTCGCAAAACTCCTGGAATCAGGTGAGCAGGATTTCAACTTTGGAAATCAAGGCTTTGCAACCTATCATGAAGCTTATTACACCCTGTCAAGCTCGGTCAAAGTTCAGGATGATGGAAAAATTCTTGCCGGAGGGTGGATCGGGAGTTCAATGAATGGGTATTTTGCCGTAGTTCGGTTTCATTCTGATGGCAGACCTGATAGCTCATGGGGAACCAGGGGGTATATAATTACTGATTTTACTGGCAGGGCAGATGTAATGTATAATCTGGTCGTTCAGCCCGATTCCAGAATAATTGGAGTTGGTTATGCTACCGTTGATGTGAATAATCAGGAGCTCGCCCTTGCAAGGTACTATGGGAATGGTTCCAGAGACCCGATTTTTGGGAATGATGGAAAAATCATCACATCAGTAACAACCAGAAATGATATGCTCCAGACCGTCCATTTACAATCTGACTGGAAAATTGTCGCCGGTGGCTCCTATACGATGAATTCCATGTTTCGTCCATTGGTAGTTCGATATAAGAATCAGAATCCACATCTTTCTATTACATCGTTCCTGCCCGGTGAAAAGATTTACGCAGGTAGTGAAAAAGTAATCAAATGGTATCATGATAGTACTGTTCAGTTCGTTAAACTTGAGTTTTCCACAAACAGTGGCATTGCATGGTCCTCAATTCCCGGTGCTGAACAGCTTCCAGCCTCTGACACTGCATTTGTGTGGGATGTTCCCAATGCACAATCTGGATATTGCAAAGTCAGGATCAGTGATGTAAACGCCCCCCAGATCAATGCCTACACTCCCCTTTTCACCATCCTGCCTCCGGTTGCAAACATTGTTATAGGAACAGATCCGCTTTGGTATGATACTGATTTTGATGGCAGGGTGACTCGTACTGTATCAGGAGCATCATCCTCTGTTCCGGGGGACTCTATCATATCGTATGAGTGGCTTGTGGATGGCGCCGCAGCAGCGACGGGAGCCATAGCAGAATTCACATTACCCACTGGAAGTCATACCCTTGCGCTCAGGATAACAACACAACTCGGTTTCCAATCTACTGCTGAGATTCAGGTACATGTTCAATCTGCAATTACAGTCATTGGTGGAAGCATCCAGGGTGCAGTAAGCCAGGCAGAAGATATGTTTTATGTAGGATCATCGGATCGCTCAATATCCAGAGTTGATTCTACCGGAAAAGTGATCAGAAAATTCACTATTCCCGGGAAAATATTTTCTGCCTTACCAATAAGTTCGTTAAACAAGATGTACACAGGTGCCTCTGACCTGAAAGCTTATTGTTTCGACCTTCAGTTAAATACCGCATGGGATTCCCCCCTCGGCGGAGAAACATTTTCAACACCAGCCATCACTGCCGACGGAAATACGATTTATGTCTCAATGGCAAATGGAGTTATCAAAGCCATTGATGCTTATACCGGAACCACCAGGTGGAATTATTACACTGGAAGACAAATTACTGCTTCTCCCCTGTTAATTCAGCAATTGGACGGTTCGTATGTTATCTACATCGGAACCAAAGGTTCTTCTACAATCGCACCTGCCTTTCTTGCGCTTAAGGATCTTGGTGGTGACGCAACACTGCTGTGGGAAAAATCTTATGCGGCAGATATCATATCAAGTGCTGCAATTCTGGCGAATGAGCAGAATTCGATGCTCTATTTCACAAGTGTTGATGGAATTCTCCACCGGATACGATGGGATGGTTACAGTGAAGATTCCTGGAAAGTAAGCCTTGGCATAAATTATGGAAGCTGTTCCCCCGTTATTGACGAAAATGGCATCGTGTATATCGGAACTTCCAGCGGCAAACTAATGGCTTATATTCCCGATTTTATTACTACTACCCAAGTTTCGAAACTCTTCCTGACCGGTTCATCAATCATCGGTACACCTGCTATCGGGAAAACCGGGAACTTATACTTCGGTGCACGGAATGGAATGTTCTACGCACTGGACATAACTCAGGATACATTTGTTCAGAAATGGCTCTACAATGCTAAGGTCCCGTTCGATGCCCCGACTCTGGTTACGGAATCTGGAGTGGTGGTTAGCGGTGCAATGAATGGCAACCTCTATGTATTCACAGATCCGGACTTCCACACAGCTGATAAAAACGGGTATAACGCAATGTGGCCAACATTTCTTGGTAACAACAGACGGAACAGGGTTGTGCCTCTGAATGTAGTCTCAATCGAAGATAGTATAGCAGTTCCGGTAACATTCTCTTTACATCAAAACTATCCAAACCCTTTCAATCCCGGAACAACAATCAGGTACGCATTACCTGCACCAACCAGAGTCTCTCTGAAAGTATTTGATGTATTGGGTAAAGAGGTTGCGGTACTTGTTAACCAGACTCAGCACGCTGGTATTCATACAGTAGCATTCGATGCTACCCCCCTGCCGAGCGGAGTATATTTTTACCGCATTGAAACAGATCATAATTCCTCTGTGAAAAAGATGCTGCTTCTGAAGTAGATTGGATTATCTGCAAAATATCTCTCCCGATACGGTCAGGTCATTCAGACTCAAATCTTTCGTTTGAAAAGAGAACACGTTAATGAACTTATAAAAAAAAGGCTGCCCTTTTGAGGCAGCCTTTTGAAATGATCAGATTGATAACTTTACTTTACCAGATCAAAACGGTCAAGGTTCATCACCTTATTCCATGCAGCAGCAAAATCCTTCACGAATTTTTCAGCTCCATCAGAACAGGCATACACCTCTGCGATAGCTCGCAGTTCAGAATTTGAACCAAATACCAGATCGACACGGGATGCCTTCCATTTGGCTGCGCCAGTTTTCCTGTCCTTACCTTCAAATGTTTCCTTTGCCTCATCAATCGGATGCCAGGTTGTTCCCATATCCAGCAGATTTACAAAAAATTCATTGGTAAGTGCACCCGGACGCGAAGTCAGAACACCCGTGGCAGAGCCATCATAATTGGCATTCAATGCTCGCATACCGCCAACCAGCACGGTCATTTCCGGAGCGGTAAGTGTCAGCAGTTGTGCTTTATCAACCAACAAATGCTCAGAGGGTACTTCACACGCTTCTTTCAGATAATTACGGAATCCATCTGCGTAAGGCTCAAGAACACTAAAAGATTGCACGTCAGTCTGTTCAGCTGTTGCATCTGTTCTGCCTGGTGAGAAAGGAACCGCTACATGGAATCCCGCATCCTTCGCGGCTTTTTCAACTGCTGCCACACCACCAAGTACAATCATATCTGCGAGGGAGATTTTCTTGCCGTCTTTCTGCGCTGCATTGAAATCTGCTTGCAGCTTCTCCAGCACATTGAGAACTTTCGAAAGCTGTGCAGGATTATTTGCTGCCCAGTCCTTCTGAGGTTCAAGTCTGATGCGTGCACCATTTGCTCCGCCGCGTTTATCACTTCCGCGGAATGTTGCGGCAGATGCCCAGGCTACCGATACCAATTCAGATACTGTGAGACCAGAGGCTAAGATATTTGCCTTCAGGGTAGCAATATCTTTATCGTCAACAAGTTTGTGATTAACTGCCGGAACCGGATCCTGCCAGATAAGGTCTTCAGCAGGCACCTCTGCGCCAAGATAGCATGTTTTGGGACCCATATCCCTGTGGGTCAGCTTAAACCATGCACGGGCAAATGCATCAGCAAACTGCTCAGGATGCTCATAAAACCTCCTGGAAATCTTTTCGTATTCTGGATCAAAACGGAGAGACAAATCCGTTGTCAGCATCATTGGTAAGTGCTTTTTGGAAGGATCATGCGCATCTGGGATCGTGGCTTCTGCATTCTTCGCAACCCATTGCTTTGCACCTGCAGGACTCGTGGTCAGTTCATACTCATACTCGAACAAGTGACGGAAAAAGTCATTGCTCCAGTACGCCGGCGTACGGGTCCAGGTCAATTCAGGTCCACCGGTCGTGGTGTGGGCACCTTTTCCGGTTCCGAACTTGTTTTCCCAACCCAATCCCTGCTGTTCAATGCCGGAGGCCTCCGGTTCAGGTCCCATCAGGGATGGATCACCGGCACCGTGTGCCTTACCAAAAGTATGACCACCGGCTATCAGGGCAACAGTCTCTTCATCATTCATCGCCATACGGGCAAATGTTTCACGAATATCCTTTGCAGCTGCAACCGGATCAGGAACACCACCTGGACCTTCAGGATTCACATAAATCAGTCCCATCTGCACAGCAGCAAGAGGATTATGCAGCTTGCGTTCTCCTTCATAACGCTTGTTATCAGATAACCATGTGGTTTCCTTACCCCAATAAATGCTTTCATCTGGCTCCCACATATCTTCTCTTCCACCACCAAAACCGAACGTCCTGAACCCCATTGATTCCAGTGCAACGTTTCCGGCAATGATCAGCAAATCAGCCCAGGAGATTTTTTTACCATATTTTTGTTTTATCGGCCAGAGGAGTCGGCGGGCTTTGTCAAGGTTGGCATTATCAGGCCAGCTGTTTAGAGGGGCGAATCTCTGTAATCCGCCTGAGGCACCGCCTCTACCATCGCCTACCCGATAGGTTCCGGCTGCGTGCCACGACATACGGATAAAGAGAGGTCCGTAATGCCCAAAATCTGCAGGCCACCAGTCCTGCGAATCAGTCATCAGTGCGTGGAGGTCTTTCTTCAGGGCAGCCATATCCAGGGATTTGAATTCAGCGTGGTAATCGAACCCTTGATCCATCGGATTTGACAATGAGGAATGCTGCCGCAATATATTCAGTTTTAACCGGTTTGGCCACCACTCCTGATTTTGTGTACCCTGTGCGCCCGTTGCTGCACCATGTGAGAACGGACACTTTCCGCCACTTTTTTGGTTTTCACTCATAAATAAGCCTTTCAAATAAGAATTTTTAGGAGGATGTGAAAAAATCAACGAGCAGGTGGCAGCTTAAACACATAAGCAGTTACCTGTTCGCTCTCTACTTCTGCATTCCCCTCACAACTCTGTCGTGCAATCTGGATTCATCCGATCACACGAACCGGTGTGTAGTAAAAAATACCTATTTTTCAGGGAAATAGTTCCATTTCAGCGATTTTGCGTGAATAAACGCACCGGCTACTCAGAACCGTGATCTCTACCATGCTCAGTATTTTCTTTCAGAGTATATCCCCTGATTTTGATCTTTTTCAGCTTTGCGAATAAGGTATTTTTATTGGTTCAATTTTATTTTTTTCTAAGGAACAGAAAAGATGATGCATTGGATTTCACTCGCTGCTCTGGAAAAGAAACTCAAGCAGAATGAAATTACACAAAAAGACAGCTTCCTATTTTTGCTGGTCAACTGGGTGGTTTTTGGTATGATCGGCTTTTTGGTTGCAGATGCACAGCATGACAATCCTGGAGTTTTAGGTATGCTCGTTATCATCCCGGCAATAGGTTTAATCATTGGATATTTTGCTAATAAAAAAGGTGATGGTAAGAACTATCTGCTCAGGATGGTCTCGTTACATTGGGTTATCGGATTCAGGTTTTTTCTACTCTTTTTCCCTTTGGCACTTATCATGCGATTCACGGTTGGTACTATACAGAACATCTATGTGAAGGGCTGGTTATTAGGTATCATTATGATTGCCTATGGAATCAGCTTTTATGGGACAATTGCAAGGTCAATGAAAAGAGTCTCAGGTCATTCTTCCTCTTAGCACATAGGAATCTGCGTGTTGTACAAAGACTCCCGTCTCTAACGGTAATTCTTAGCAGATACGATATATTTCTTTGGTGAGATTATTTCCTGGGCACTGATATCACGACTCTGTCCATAAACTCATCTACCACTTCCCTGCCGTCACCAAAAAACTGATAATCCCTCTCAAGGTCATATCCTGCCGGATTATGGGGCTTCGTCGTAATCACAGTTTGGTGCACA